>CAYZDB010000230.1:0-5160 GCA_964476985.1 uncultured Acidobacteriota bacterium
GATCGCCGTGGCGGTGGCCGCGCTCGCGGCCGGGGCCTGGGGCGTGGCGCGCGCCGTCGGGCGCGGGCCGCGCGGCGCCGCCCCGGTCTGGGTGCGGCACGGGCTGGCGGCGCTGGCCCGTCCCGGCGCGGCGACGATCGGCGCGATCGTGGCGCTCGGCCTGGGGGTCACGGTGGTGCTGGCGACGCAGGTCGTGCAGGCGCGGCTGGCCGGGCAGCTCGGCGCCGACGTCCCGACCTCGGCGCCCTCGGCCTTCGTCGTCGACATCCAGCCCGACCAGTGGGACGCGCTCCGCACGCAGCTCGAAGCGGAGGGCGCGGAGGGGATCGACAGCGCGCCGGTGGTAGTCGGGCGGCTGGCCGCGATCGACGGCCGGCCCACGGCCGAGGCCGCCGACCCGAAGACCCGGCCCGAGGACTGGGAGGACGGCCGCCGGCGCTGGGCGCTGACCCGCGAGCAGCGGATCACCTACCGGGCGGAGCTGCCGGAAGGGAACGAGCTGGTGGAGGGGACGCTCTGGTCGGACCCCGCCCACCCCGAGCTGTCGGTCGAGGAGGATTTCGCGCGCCAGCTGGGCGTGAAGGTCGGCTCGTCCCTGACCCTCGACATCCAGGGGGTCCCGCTGGAGTTCCGCGTCACCAGCCTCCGGCGGGTGGAGTGGAGGACCTTCGGCATCAACTTCTTCCTGCTGGCCGAGCCCGGGTCGCTCGACGACGCGCCGCAGTTCCGGCTGGCGACGCTGCGGCTTCCGGCGGCGCGCGAGCTGGCGGTCCAGGACCGGCTGGCGGCAGCGTTCCCCAACGTGACGCTGATCAACGTCCGGCAGGTCCTCGACCGCGTCTCGACGGTGATCGCGCGGATCGGCCAGGCGGTGCGCTTCCTCGGCCTGTTCACCGTCGTGGCCGGCGTGCTGATCCTGGCCGGAGCGATCGGCGCCGGCGCGGCGCGCCGCGGGCGCGAGGTCGCGGTGCTCAAGACGCTCGGGATGACCCGCGCCGGCGTCGCCGCGGTCTTCTCGCTCGAGTACGCGCTGGTCGGGCTGGTCGCGGGCCTGGTCGGCTCGGTCGGCGCGGCGGTGCTGGCCTGGGCCGTGCTCACCCGCGGGATGGAGATCCCGTGGCGCTGGCCGTGGGTGACGCTCGTGGCGGGCGCCGTGCTCGCGACGCTGCTCTCGGTCCTGGCCGGGCTGGCGGCGAGCCGCGGCGCGCTGGCCCGGGCGCCGGTCGAGGTCCTGCGCTCGGAGCTGTGAGCCGCGTCAGGTCTCGATGTCGTCCAGCCGGTTCTCGAAGCGCGTGAACTGCTTGACGAAGTAGAGCGGGACGTAGCCGGTCGGTCCGTTGCGCTGCTTGGCGATGATGATCTCGGCCAGCCCCTCGAGCCCCTTCTCCACGACCTTGGCCTCGTCCTTCTCGTAGACCTCGGGCCGGTAGATGAACAGCACGACGTCGGCGTCCTGCTCGATCGCGCCCGACTCGCGCAGGTCGGAGAGCTGCGGCTTGTGATCCCCCTGCCGCTGGTCCGGCGCGCGCGAGAGCTGGGAGAGCGCGATCACCGGGACGTTCAGCTCCTTGGCCAGCCCCTTCATCGCGCCGCTGATGTCGGAGATCTCCTGCTGGCGGCTCTCCACGCGCCGCTCGGAGCGCATCAGCTGCAGGTAGTCGACGACGATCAGGTCGAGCCCGTGCTCGGCCTTGAGCCGCCGCGCCTTGGCCCGGATCTCCATCGGCGTCATCGCCGAGGAGTCGTCGATGTAGAGCCGCGTCCGGTCGTAGGTCTCGAACGCGGCGACCAGCCGGTCCCACTCTTCCTTGTTGAGCCGGCCGGTCCGGAGCTTGTAGAGGTCGATCCGTCCCTCGCCGCACAGCAGGCGGTAGAACAGCTGCTTGGCCGCCATTTCGAGCGAGAAGATCGCGACCGAGGCGCGCTCGTGGACCGCCGCGTGCTGGGCGATGTTGAGCGCCAGCGTCGTCTTCCCCATCGAGGGGCGGGCGGCGAGGATGATCAGGTCGCCCCCCTGCAGGCCGGCGGTGTACTGGTCGAACTTGGTGTAGCCCGTGGCGAGGCCGGTGATCGCCTCGCGCTTTTCCGCCATCTCCTCGATCGAGCGCAGCGCGTCGTGCGCGATGCTCTGGACCGGGACGAGCCCGCCGCGGCGGCCGGTCTCCTGCAGCCGGAAGAAGCGCTGCATCGCCTCGTCGAGGATCTCGACGGCGGGGCGGCCGGCGGCCGACGACTCGGCCCGCAGCGCGTCGGCCAGGTAGAGGGTCTGCCGCAGCAGCGAGCGGTCGTGCACGATCCGGGCGTAGACCGAGGCGTTGGTCGCCCGCGGCAGGCCGTCGATCAGCGAGGCGACGTAGGCGGACCCGCCGGCCCGCTCGAGCGTCGCCTGGCGGTCCATCTCGGCGCAGACCGTCACGGCGTCGATCGCTTCGGCCCGCCGGGAGAGGGCGACCATGGCCTCGAAGACGCGGCGGTGCGCCTCGCGGTGGAAGTCCTCCGGGTTGAGGATCTCGAGCGCCGGGTCGAGTGCGGACGGCTCGAGCAGAACCGCCCCCAGCACGGCCCGCTCGGCCTGCTCGTCCCACGGGAGGCGAAGATCCCCGTGCCCGGTGGCCGGGCCGCCGGGGGGTGTCTGGGGCGGTGCGCTCATGATCAAACCGTGACGCCGCCGGGAGAGAATCGGCGGACGGCATAGAATACCCCTGTCGAGCGGAGCCGGGGAGAGGATCGCGGCCGGCCTCGTGCCGGTCGAGGAAAGTCCGGACTCCACAGGGCAGCGCGCTGGGTAACGCCCAGGCGGGGCGACCCGACGGAAAGTGCAACAGAGAGCAGACCGCCAGCGGCCGTGCCTCGGCACGGTGCGGGCAAGGGTGAAACGGTGGGGTAAGAGCCCACCAGCGTCCCGGGTGACCGGGCGGCTCGGTAAACCCCGCGCGGAGCAAGGCCAAATAGGGGAGCAATGGCGTGGCCCGCGCCGCTCCCGGGTAGGCTGCTTGAGGCGGCGGGTAACCGCCGTCCCAGAGGAATGATCCTCCCCCGCAAGGGGAACAGAATCCGGCTTACGACCGGCTCCGCTCGACACCTCATGCCGGCCGAGGTCGCAAGGAGGCTGACGCCGCACCATGATCGACCTGGCCACCCTGCACGACGAGGTCGCCGCCGAGGTGCTGCGCCAGGCCCCGCGCCTGGCCGCGCTGGCGCGCGATCTGCACCTGTCGCCCGAGCTGGGCTGCGGCGAGTTCCACGCGGTGACGCTGCTCTCGGGGACGCTCGAGGAGGAGGGGTTTCACGTCGAGACCGGGATCGCCGGTCTGCCGACCGCCTTCCGGGCCGAGCGTCGCTCCGGTGACGGGCCCGCGGTGGCGTTCCTGGCCGAGTACGACGCGCTGCCCGGCCTCGGCCACGCCTGCGGCCACAACCTGATCGGGGCCGCGGCCTGCGGCGCCGCGATCGGCCTGGCGCGCGTGCTGGGCGCCGTCCCGGGGCGGGTGCTCGTTTTCGGTGCTCCGGCCGAGGAGACGATCGGCGGCAAGGTCGTGCTCGCGACGCGCGGCGCGTTCGACGGAATCGATGTGGCGCTGCTGGCCCACCCGGGGAGCGAGGACCGCGCGGTCGTCACCAGCCTCGCCTCCTGGTCGGTCGAGGTCACCTTCCACGGCCGTTCCTCGCACGCGGTCGCCGCGCCCGAGCAGGGGATCAACGCGCTCGACGCGATGATCCAGTTGTTCATCGCACGCGACGCGCTGCTCAAGGGGCTTCGGCCCGAGGTCCGGATGCCGGGCGTGATCCTGGAGGGGGGCGTGCGCGCCAACGTGGTCCCCGACCGCGCCCGCGCCCGTTTCAGCCTGCGCGCCGCCGACTCGCAGTACCTGGCCGAGACCGTGATGGCGCGCTTCCGCGGCGTCGTCGACGGGGTCGCGCGCGCCACCGGCACGACGGCGCGGATCCAGGAGATCGACAACCTCTACGACGAAATGGTGAGCAACCCGGTGCTGGCCGCGGCCTGGGAGCGAGAGGCCCGCCGCTCCGGGCTCGATCCGCGGCCCGGCCCCGGCGGCACGATCGGCTCGCTCGACATGGGGACCCTCTCGCACCTCGTCCCGTCGCTCCACCCGACCTTCCGGATCACCGAGCGGCCGATCCCGACTCACACCCCGGAGTTCACCCACGCGGCCGCTGCGCCGGGGGCGATCGAGGCCGCGGAGCGGGCGGCGATCGCGCTGGCGCGGACGGGCCTCGCGGTCCTGACGGAGCCGCAGCTGCTGGACCAGGCGCGGGACGCGCACACCCGCGCGACCGGCGCGTGGCGCCGGATCGACGCCCCGGTCATCACGGAGCAGGGCGGCCCGTGACCCCTCGCGTGCCGCCGGCGATCCCGCGCGGGGCGCGGATCGCGGTCATCGCGCCCGGCTCGGCGCTGCGCGACCCGGACGCCGTGCGCGCCGGGATGGAGCAGATCGCGGCCTGGGGCTACGAACCGGTGGCGGGCCGTTCGCTGTTCGCGCGCGCGGGGGACCTGGCGGGCCGTGACGCGGCGCGACTCGACGACCTGCGCCGGGCCCTGACCGACCCCGCGATCGACGCCGCCTGGGCGGCGCGCGGCGGCTGGGGGACGGCGCGCCTGCTGCACCGGCTGGACCTGCGCGCGCTGGCCCGGCGCCCGCGCTGGCTGATCGGCTTCTCCGACCTGACCGCGCTGCAGCTCGCGCTGCACGCGCGCGGCGTCGCGTCGTGGTACGCGCCCTGCGTCGCCGACCTGGCCGACCGGCGGCGCTACCGCGCGGCCGACCTGCAGGCGATGCTCTCCGCCCCCGAGGCCCCTCGCACGCTGCGGGGCCGGCGCTTCGCCGGGCCCGGCCGGCGCGCCCTGGGCCCGCTGGCCGGCGGCTGCCTGTCGCTGCTCGCGGCGGCGGCCGGAACGCCGTGGCAGCCCGACCTGCGCGGCGCCGTCGTCTTCCTGGAGGACGTCGGCGAGGCGCCCTACCGCGTCGACCGGCTGCTGTGGCAGGTGCGCGCCGCGGGAATCCTCGACGGGATCGCCGGGCTGGCGCTGGGACAGTTCACCGCCTGCGACCCGCTTCCGGGCCGGCCCTCGCGAACGCTCGCCGCCGTGCTGCGCGAGCACGCCGAGGCGCTCGGCGTCCCGGTGCTGGCGGGCCT
>CAYZDB010000231.1:0-5159 GCA_964476985.1 uncultured Acidobacteriota bacterium
AGCGGGCAGGCCGCCGCCGCGCCGCGCGCGGCGCAGTGCCGATTGATATCCGCCGTGACGCGCCGGCCCAGCCAGCGCTCGTCGTCCGCGCGCGCGACCTCGGCCACCTCCCCCGCCCACTCGTGGCCCGGCACCAGCGGCAGCGGCACGCGGTAGGCGCCCGACCAGATCGCGACGTCGGTCCCGCAGACCCCGGCCCGCCGGACGCGGACGCGGGCCTCTCCCGGCGCCAGCGGCGCGCGCGGGCGGGGCTCGAGCCGCAGCTCGCGCGGGGCGGCGAGGACCGCGGCGATCGGCATGGATCGGGCCTCCCGCCGCGATTCTACAGGCCGACCGGCCGGCGGACGGCGGGCTTACGAGCCGCTTCGTTGACAGACCCCACTGCCCCCGCTAGCCTCCGCCGCGTGAAGCCTCCGGTGCGGAATCGGGTCCGGTCCTGGGTCGCGCTGCTCGGCGTGCTCGCGCTCGCCGTCACGATCCTCGCCCCCTACGCGCACCACCACGGCCTCGCCGACGAGCACGCCCCGTGCCCCGTCTGCCAGCTCGCGTCGCACCACGGCGCGGTGCTCGTCCTGCCGGCCGATGCCCCCGCACCCCTGGCCGGCGCCGCGACGCTCCCGCCGGCCGCGGGCCGCGCCCCCGGCTTCGCCCCGCACTTCGCCCTCCCCGATCCGCGCGGCCCACCCTCCGCCTGAGCCGCGTCGCGCCCCGAGTTGCCGCGCCCCGCGGGCGCGTGCACCGCTTTTTCGTGGATCGAGAACGAGGACGGAGACCATGCGCAAGACGATCGCGACCCCGCTCGCGCTCCTGCTGACGGCCGCGTGCGCCGCCGGCGCGAGCCTGGCCCAGACCGACCCGGCGGCCCCGCCGCCCGCACCCTCCCCGCCCGACCCGCCGATCACCGCGACCGGCCCCCGCGGCCCGGTCGACCCGGTGGGGCTGGTCCCCTACAACGTGCTCGGCGGCGACGACGGCGACGCCACGTCCGCCCCAGCCGGCACCCCCGACGCCGCGCGGACCGAGACCGCGAAGTCGTCGTTCAACCCGATGATCTCGGTGATCTTCGACGGGCTGTTCTACCGCGACGATGCCGGCGGCTCCGGATCCGAACTGCTCTCCGAGGCCGACGGCTTCCACCTCCACGGAGCGGACGACGGGCACTCCCACGGCGCCACCGAGGAGGGCTTCTCGCTGCGCGAGACCGAGCTGACCTTCAGCGGCAGCGTCGACCCCTACTTCGACCTCTGGGCGATCTTCGCGATCTCGGACGAGGGGCTCGAGGTCGAGGAGGTCTACGCCCAGACCGGGAAGTTCATCCCCGGCTTCCAGCTCAAGGTCGGGCAGTTCTACAGCGGGATCGGCTACCAGAACGCGCAGCACCCGCACCAGTGGAGCTTCGTCAACCAGTCGCTGCCCTACGAGCTGATCTTCGGCGGCGCGCTCAACGAGGCCGGCGTCCAGCTCAACTGGCTGCCGAAGCTGCCCTTCTACCTCCGCCTCGGCGTCGAGGCCGCGCAGGGCGAGAACCCCGGCGTGGCCTCGTACTTCGGCAGCGACGACGACCACCCGTGGTTCGAGGACCAGGCGGGGCCGCGGCTCTACACCGGCTTCGTCAAGGTCGCGCCCGACCTGGGGTACAGCAGCGCGCTGCAGCTGGGCGCGTTCTACGGCACCGGCCGCGCCCACCAGGAGCTGCACGACGAGGACGAGGACGGCGTGATCGACGAGGCCTTCCAGGGGACGACCGACTTCTGGGGCCTCGACGTCGTCTACAAGTACGACTCGCCGCGCGAGTACGGCCAGGGCGACCTGACGCTGCAGGGCGAGTACATCGCGCGCGGCCGCGACCTCGACCTGGTGGCGGAAGGGGGCGTGGCGGTCGACCCCGAGCCGATCGAGTTCGACCAGGACGCCTACTACGTCCAGGCCGTCTACGGCTTCGCGCCGCGCTGGAACTTCGGCGCCCGCTACGACCGCGCCGGCTCGACCAACGAGGTCTCCGGCGGCGACGAGTCGGGGTCGTTCGGCTCGACCTCGCGCTGGTCGGGGGCCGTGACCTTCGACCCGACCGAGTTCTCGCGCGTCCGCGTGCAGTACGACCGCTCGCAGGTCGCGGTGGACGGCGAAACGGTCGACGTCAACGCCTGGTACCTGCAGCTCCAGCTCAGCCTCGGCGCGCACGGCGCGCACAAGTTCTGAGGAGGGACGCCATGCGCACGCTGTCCACGACCCTGCTCGCCGCGTCCCTCGTGCCGTCCTTCATCGCCGGCGCCGCGCCGGCCGAGGCGAAGCTCAACGTCGTCGCCACGACCTCCAGCATGGGCATGCTGGCCCGCACCGTCGGCGGCGACCAGGTCAAGGTCGCGGTCCTGGCCCCGCCCGACCGCGACGCCCACTCGCTGCTCGCCAAGCCGAGCATGATGGTCGCGCTGCGCAACGCCGACCTGCTCGTGCTGGTCGGCGCCGACCTCGAGGTCGGCTGGCTCCCGGCCGCGGTGCAGAGCGCCAACAACCCGAAGATCCTGCCGGGCACCAACGGCTACTTCGACGGCGGCGCGCAACTCGAGCTGATCGAGAAGGGGGGCGCGGCCGACCGCTCCAAGGGCGACGTCCACCCGCTGGGGAACCCGCACTTCTACCTCGACCCGCCACGGATGGCGCAGCTGGCGGGCACGCTGGCGGCCCGGATGGGGAAGCTCGACCCGGCGCACGCCGCGCAGTTCGAGGCCAACGCCGCGGCCTTCGCCAGGACGGTCGCGGAGCGCGTCCCGGGCTGGAAGCAGAAGGCGGCCGGCGCGCCGGGGGTGGTCTTCTACCACAAGGACGGCAACTACCTCGCCGCGCTGCTCGGGGTGCCGGTGCTGGGCTACGTCGAGCCGCTGCCCGGGATCCCCCCGACGGCCTCGTCGCTCAAGGAACTGGTGACGAGCCTGACCGGCCGGCGCGGGGTCGTGATCTACACCACCTTCCAGCCCGGCGACGGCCCGGCCTTCGTCGCGAAGAACCTAGGCTGGAACGCGCAGCAGCTGCCGCTGGAGGTCGCGCTCGACGGCGACGCGGCGGCCTACTTCGCCCTGATCGACAAGTGGGTCGCTGCGGTGGCAAGCTCGCGTTCGTGAACGAGCCGCTGCTCGAGGTCAGGGACCTGGTCGCGGGATACAGGGGGCCCGTCGTGGGCCCCCTCTCCTTCGCCGTGCACCCCGGCGAGATCGTCGGCCTGACCGGGCCCAACGGCTGCGGCAAGTCGACCCTGCTCGGCGCGCTGATCGGGACCGCGCGCGTCTTCTCCGGCTCGATCGCGCGGCGGCCGGGCGCGCGCGTGATGGTCCAGGCCCAGCGCCCGGTGCGGCTGCCGGAGATGCCGATCACCGGCCACGAGCTGCTGCACCTGACGCACGCGAAGGACAAGGGGGCGCCGCCGGCGGTCCAGCCGCTGCTCGACGGCCGCGTCGACCGGCTCTCGGGCGGGCAGTTCCAGCTGCTGCAGGTCTGGGCCGCGCTCGGCAGCCCGGCCGACCTGATCTACCTCGACGAGCCGACCAACAACATGGACCCCGGCACGATCGAGGCGCTGGGGGACCTGCTGCTGGCCTGGCGCGAGCAGCGCGGGGTCCTGGTCGTCACGCACGAGCACGGGTTCCTCGACCGGCTGGCGACGCGGATCGTCGAGGTGGGGGCGTGAACCTCGAGCTGGTCTTCGACCGGCTGTTCCTGCTGCCGTTCCTCAACGGGCTGGCGCTGGCGCTGCTGCTGCCGGCCCTGGGCTGCTACATCCGCCTGCGCGAGGAGTGGCTGGCGGCGCTGGGGCTGGCCCAGGCCGCGGCGGCAGGGGTGGTGCTGGGCGGCATGGTCCTCGAGCCGGTGCTGCTGATCGCGCTGGTCGCGGCGGCGCTGGCCGCGGCGGCCAAGGCGCTGCTCGCGCGCTCGGGCAACGACGCCTACGCGGTGATGATCCTCTTCGGCTGGAGCGCGGCGCTGATCGCCGCCGCCAACTCGGTCCACGGCGACGACCTGTCGCGGGCGCTGATCCAGGGCCAGCTCTACTTCACCGGGCTGCCGCACCTGGAGGGGCTGGCGGGCCTGGTGCTGCTGACCGCGGCGGTCCTGCCCTGGATCTCGCGCCGGCTGCTGGTGGGCCGCTTCTTCCCCGACCTGTTCCGCGCCAACGGCCTGGCCAAGCCCCACCACGACCTGGTCTTCGACCTGCTGGTCGCGGTCACGCTGGCCTTCGCGGCGACGGCGATCGGGGTCTTCGCGGCCTTCGCGCTGGTCTTCATCCCGCCGTGGATCGCCTTCCGTTTCGCGCCGGGCTGGAAGAAGACGCTGATCGGCAGCGTCGGCGTGGCGGTCGCCTGCTACCTGGTCGCCTTCGCGGCCGCGATCGTGCTGGACCAGCCGTTCGGGCCGGTGCTGGTCGCGGTGCTGCTCGTCGCGGCGCTGGGGCGGCTGCTGCGCCGGCACCACTGAGCGCGGGCGGCGCGGGACTCAGGCCGCGGCCAGCTGGGCGACCAGCACGATCAGCATCACGGCGTCGAGCGCCAGCACGACCAGCATGATGACGGCGAGCCGGCGGTTGACCCACCACGCCCCGACGGCCTGCGCGACCGCCGCACCGCCGTGGTTCTGCGGGTCGGCGTAGACGCTCTCGAGCCCGGCCGGGACCCGCCACGGCACCCAGCCCTCCAGCCCCCC
This sequence comes from uncultured Acidobacteriota bacterium, assembly GCA_964476985.1. Taxonomy (GTDB): domain Bacteria; phylum Acidobacteriota; class Polarisedimenticolia; order J045; family J045; genus JALOKP01. Next base: position 4,693 of record CAYZDB010000231.1, read on the forward strand.
TGCGTCGTAGGCCGGGCCGTCGGCCCGGCCGGCCTCGCGCAGCGCCCGCACGACCTCGCGGTGCAGCGCCGGCGTCCGGGCCGACGCGAGCATGAACATCCCGAAGCTCGGGGCCAGCACGAAGACCACGATCAGCAACAGGATGGCCGGATCCATCGCGCCTCCGGCCGGTAGTTTCGCCGACTTTCCTCCCCGTGTCAGGCATACTGCCGGCGGGATGTGCACCCTCTCCTGGTTCGTCGGGCCGAGCGGCTACCTGCTCTTCTTCAACCGCGATGAGCGGCGCTCGCGCCAGCTCGCGGAGCCGCCGCGGATCGAGCGCGCCGGTGGCCTCCACTTCGCCGCCCCGCGCGACGGCGACGCCGGCGGCACCTGGATCTTCGTCAACGAGGCCGGGGTCACGGCGTGCCTGCTCAACCTCTTCCGCGACCGTCCACACTCACCGGACCACCCGCCGATCAGCCGCG
>CAYZDB010000232.1:0-5158 GCA_964476985.1 uncultured Acidobacteriota bacterium
GATCGTCGGGCAGAACCTCGGGCAGGCGATGCAGTCGATCCCGCTCGTGATCGTGATGCTGGCGGTGTCGTTCGTCGGCTCGTGGCAGATCGCGCTGGTCACGCTGGTCACGATCCCGGTCTTCGGCTACGGGGCGGCCCGCTTCGGCAAGCGGGTCAAGACCGCCACGCGCCGCAGCCAGGAGCAGGCGGCCCGGCTGTCCTCGCTGATCGCCGAGACCCTGATCGCGCGCCGTGTCGTCCAGGCCTTCGGCGGCGTCGGGCACGAGCTGGCGCGCTTCGGGACGGCGCTCAAGGCGATGCTGCGCCAGGACCTGAAGGTGGCGCGGGTGCTGGCCCTCACCCCGCCGGCGATGGAGTTCCTGGGCACGCTGGTCGGCGTGGGACTGATCGTCTACGCCGGCTGGCTGGTGCACGCCGGGCGCGTCACCGGCACCGACCTGATGCGCTCGATCGTGGCCCTGCTCGTGGTCTTCAACAACGTGCGCAAGCTCTCGAGCCTCAACAACTCGCTGCAGCAGGCCGCCGCCGCGGCGCGGCGGGTCTACGAGGTCCTGGACGCCCCCGTGGCGGTCGTGGACCGGCCCGGGGCAGAGGCCCTGCCGCCCTTCGGCGGCGCGATCCGCTTCGAGGACGTGTTCTACACCTACGGGCGCGGGCCGGTCCTGGAAGGGGTCTCGATGTCGATCGGGGCCGGCGAGATCCACGCGCTGGTCGGCCCCTCCGGCTCCGGGAAGAGCACCCTGGCCGCGCTCCTGCCGCGCTTCGCCGACCCGACGGGGGGCCGGGTCACGATCGACGGGCGCGATCTGCGCGAGGTCACGCTGCGCTCGCTGCGCGACCAGCTCACGCTCGTCACGCAGGAGACCCACCTGTTCGACGACACGGTGCTGGCGAACATCGCGTACGCGCGTCCCGGGGCGACGCTGGAGGAGGTCCGCGCGGCGGCCCGGGCGGCCCAGGCGGAGGAGTTCATCGAGGCCCTGCCGCAGGGCTACGACACCCCGCTCGGCGAGCGCGGCGGCCAGCTCTCGTCGGGCCAGCGGCAGCGCCTCGCGATCGCCCGGGCCTTCCTGAAGAACGCCCCGATCCTGATCCTCGACGAGGCCACCTCGCAGCTCGACGCGGCCTCGGAGCGCGCGGTGCAGGGGGCGCTCGACGCGCTGCTGGTGGGGCGGACCGCGCTGATCATCGCGCACCGGCTCAACACGGTGACCGGCGCCGACCGGATCCACGTGCTCGAGCGCGGGCGCGTGGTCGAGTGCGGGACGCACGCGGAACTGCTGGAACGCGGCGGGCTCTACGCCCGGATGTTCGCGCTCCAGGCCGAGTCCGCCGAGACCCTCTAGACCGGCGGGCCCGGGACGGCGCCCGTCGCCTTGGCGACGAGGTAGGCCGCGATCAGGCCGAGGCCCACGATCATCATGTACTCGCGGTTGCGCATGAAGTTCTCGAGCTTCCAGCGCTGCTCGCCCGGCGGCCAGGCGCCGAAGCGGGGGAAGAGCGCCGGGACGGCGTCGCGGTAGCGGCGGTAGGGCTCGCCGTGGGTCTCCTCGAGCCGCGCGGGCTCGATCCGTTCCTTGCGCGGGAGGTAGTATCCGAAGAAGCCGATCCAGCCGGCGACGAGCAGCGCCAGGTTGAGCCCCCACGGGAGCCAGGCCGCGATCCCGAGGCCGGTGAGGATCAGGAAGCGGCCGAAGTAGAGCGGGTTCCGGGTGTGGCGGTAGGGGCCGCCGGTGATCAGCTGCCGGGTCTTGACGAGGTAGCCCGCGGCCCACACCCTGACGATCTCGCCGAGCGCGATCAGCGGGACGCCGATCGCAACGCTCCAGAGGGTCGGCCGGGACAGGTAGATCAGGACGGCGATGCCCGCGTAGAGGAACACGAGGCGGAGGATGTTCGCGACCGGACGCTGGCCCATGGGGTCTCCAGGAAGGCGGCCGGGCCGGAACGCCCGGGCCCGGAGATTATAGAGGGATGACCGCGGCTCCCGATCAACGGCCCCCGGCGCCCCCCGCGGCGCCCGTCGGGGCGCTGCCGCGCGCCGAGCTCGAGGCGCTGCGCGACGGCTGGCTGGTGCGCGGGCGCTGGTCGAAGGCCGACCTCTGGACCGCGACCCTCCCCGGCGGCCGCCGCGTCGTCGTCAAGGACTTCGCGGGGAAGCCCTGGCTGGGCCGGGCGCTCGGCCGCTTCCAGCTGCGGCGCGAGCAGCGCGCGCTCGCGGCGCTGGCCGGCCTGCCGGGCGTCCCCGCGCTCGTCGGCGCGCTCGATGCCGACGGCTTCGCGATGGAGCGGATCGAGGGGACCCGGCTCCCGAAGTGCAGCCCCGAGGCGCGGCGGCGGGCGCTGCCGGAGTTCGCGCGGATTCTCGCGGCCGCCCACGCGGCGGGGGTCGTGCACAACGACCTGCGGGGCCGCGAGAACGTGCTGGTCTCGGCCGACGGCCTTTCGGTCGCGATCATCGACTGGGGCGGGGCGACCTTCTTCCCCCCCGGCTCGTGGCGCCGGCGGCTGCTCTTTCCCTGGGCCCGGCGGGTCGACGAAGGCGGGTTCCTGAAGTGGAAGGAGCAGTTCGCCCCCGAGTCGCTGACCGGGCCGGAGCGGGACTTCCTGCGCCGCTTCCGCCGCTGGCGGCGGCTGTGGCCGTTCAATCGCAAGGGAGCGTGAGCGACGTGAGCACGGAGGGAAGGGGAACGGGATCGGCCGCCGGGAGCGCAGCGGAACCCGAGGTCTCGCTGGTGATCCCGGTCTACAACGAGATCGAGTGCCTGCCGGCGCTGCTCGAGGAGATCCGGACGGCGCTCGAGCCGGGCGGGACGCGCTACGAGGTCGTGCTGGTCGATGACGGCTCGTCGGACGGCTCGTCCGAATGGCTCGACCGGGCAGCGGCCGCGGACCCGCGCCTGGTCGTGGTCCACTTCGTCCGCAATGCGGGGCAGAGCGCCGCCTTCGCCGCCGGCTTCCGGCGGGCGCGGGGTGAGGTCGTCGTCACCCTCGACGCCGACGGGCAGAACCCCCCGGCCGAGGTCCCGAAGCTGCTCGCCGCGCTGACGGGCGGCGTCGACATCGTCGCCGGCTACCGCGCGACGCGGCGCGACAGCGCCTGGCGGCTGGTCCAGAGCCGGATCGCCAACGCCGTCCGCAACGGCCTGTCGGGCGAGACGATCCGCGACACGGGTTGCTCGCTGAAGGCCTTCCGGCGGCGTTTCCTGGTCGACCTGCCGGTCTTCAACGGGATGCACCGCTTCCTGCCGACGCTCTGCCGCCTGGCCGGGGCGACGACCGTGGTGGAGGTCCCCGTCGAGCACCGTCCGCGCCAGGGCGGGACCTCGAAGTACGGCATGCTCAACCGCGCCTGGCGCGCGTTCGTCGACCTGCTGGGCGTGCGCTGGCTGCAGCGCCGCTGGATCCGCTACGAGGTGCGCGCATGATCATCGACGTCGGTCCCTGGCACTTCACGCTCAGCCCCTGGGACGCCCTGGGTTTCGTCGGGCAGGCGATGTTCTTCTCGCGCTTCCTCGTGCAGTGGATCGCCTCCGAGCGCGCGAAGCGCAGCTACGTCCCCAACGCCTTCTGGTGGCTGTCCCTGGCGGGCGGTTCGATCTCGTTGGTCTACGCGGTCGGGATCCACAACCTGGTCTTCACGCTGGGCCAGTCGGCGGGGCTGATCCCCTACGTCCGGAACCTGATGCTGGTCCACCGCCAGTCCCGCGCCGAGGGGGTGGCGGCGGACTGAGCCGCCGGCTCAGCGGACGTAGTAGCCCTCGCGGGCGCGCAGCGTCACGCCGGGGCGGGTCGTCGTGACCTCGATCGTGCGCCAGGACTCGCCGGCCTTGCGCGGCGCGGGCGTGAAGGCGAGATCGTAGCGCTGGCGCAGCTCCTCGAGCACGTCGCGGTAGGCGTCGGCCAGGCTGCGGGAGCGCTCGACCGGGAGGTAGCGGCCGCCGGTCGAGCGGGCGAGCCGGGTCAGCACCTCCTCGGTCGTCATCCGCCCGGTGAAGTCGGTGTCGCGCTTGAGCGCGCTGCCGACGCCGAGCGTGAACAGCGCGGCATCCTTGAGGTGGGCCTGCCGGATCGCCTCCTCGAGCGTGTGGAACGAGCCCGGCTCGAGGCCGGACGAGGCCTCGTCGCGCCCGTCGGAGAGCACGACCATCACCCGCCGCGCGTCGCTGCGCCCCGAGGCGAGCGCCCGGGCCGCCTCGTAGACCGCGTCGTAGAGCGCCGTGCCCCCGGCGGCGTTGAAGGCCCTGACCGCGCCGCGCGCGGCCTCGCGGTCGGACGACAGCGGTGCCGAGATCCGCACGTCCTCGCCGAAGTCGAGCACGACGACCTGGTCCTGCGGCGGGAGCGCGTCGAGGAAGGCCAGCGCGGCGCGCTGCGCGTCGGCCAGCCGCTCGCCCTGCATGCTGTTCGAGGTGTCGAACACCAGCGCGACGTCGAGCGGCGGCCCGGCGCGCCGGAAGCGCTCGAAGGAGACCGGCTTCCCCTGGTCCCGGACCTGGATCTCCTCTGCCGCGAGGTCGGTCACGAGCCGGTCGCGGCGGTCGACCGCCGTGAACGAGACGTTGATCAGCCGGACGTCGATCTCCTGGACGCCGCCCCCGGGTTCGTAGACCTGGCTCGCCTTGAGCTCCCGGCCTCCGGACAGCCGGACGACCACGTCGACCTGCCGCCGGGCGATCTCGTCGCCGGCCTCGACCGTGGCCCGCCAGGGGGGCTCGGCGAGCCGCGCGAGCGGCCGGCGGTCGAGCAGGATCGTGGCTTCCTCGACCGTCGCCGGGTCCACGCCGTCGATCCGGAACTCGACCTCGGTCGAGCCGAGCAGGATCGACCCCTTGGCGGGCTTGAGGATCACCACCCGCGCCTCCCCGGCGGCGAACGCGGGAGCGGCGGGGGCGAAGGCCGCGGCCAGCAGGGCGGCGGCAAGGGCAAGGGGACGGGGCATCGGCATGCGGCTCCGGCGCGATCCTGCCACGAATCCCCGCCCCCGCCAGCGCGGGCCAGGACCGCCCGGCGCGCGCCGGGAACCGCCGGGATGGGGGTAGGATCTCCCTGCCCGTCGCAGAGGACGAACCCGTGCCAAGAACTCGCGTCGACCGGTTCCTGCTCCCGCCCGAACGACTCGCCTGGCGCTGCCCTCCCGGCTGGCTCCCGTTCGA
>CAYZDB010000233.1:0-5126 GCA_964476985.1 uncultured Acidobacteriota bacterium
TGAAGTCGTAGATCGCGTCGGCCATCACGAAGCCGTAGATCTCCATCCGCGGCCCCGCCGGCACGGACTCCTTGAACTCGGCCTGACCCGGCTCCATCGCCGCTTCCTGCGCCTGGGCGGCCGCTGTGACCGCCGTCAGCAGGATGGCCACCAGCAGCCGACGGGCGGTCTGCGCTCGATCAGCGTTCTTCCTCTGCATGCCGGATCCTCCCCGCTTCGATCGATCTCTCGCCGGGTCCCGGGCAAGGCCGGACGGCCAGGCGATCACCGGTATTCCCCCGCGGCGGACTCCTTGAGGATCGTGACATCGCCGGCATTCTCGAACGACCCGGCCCGCCGCAGCGGGATCCCGAACAACGCGACCCGTCCCACCGTGTCTTCCGTGATCTCCAGCACCTCGTGGATCTCGGTCCCTTCCTGGACGGCGCTGGGGAGATGAAAGTGCGCGTCGGTAAAGAGACGATCGCGCGAGGGTGCGGTCCTTGGGGCCGCCACCATGCGGACGGGAATCGCAGCCGCGAGGATCAACCCGTCGACGGCGAGCACTGTCCGCGTGGCAGCCGGTCGCTTGCGCGAGTTGCGGGCCATGAGCTGGCACTTCTCCTGGAGTCAGAACGAGGCACGTTCCCTGTTCGACACGGTCGAACTCTCCTGGCAGCCGACATCGACGCCGTACCAGGCACCCGCCGTCACCTCCCCGGCCCGGGCGTCGGCTCGCCCAGCGCGACCCCCGCAGCGGCACCGCGCCGCTCTCCCGTATTTCGTCCCAGGCGGCGCCCGGACGGATACGCCGACGGTCCGGGCGCGGCTGTGATCAGAAGCCGGTCGAACCTGCCGGTGTCAGAACACGCAGGACAGGTGCGCCCCAAAACCGTTCTGGTTGAGCCCGATGTTCCAGTCGGTGTCACCCGACACTTCGGCCCGGATGTAGTGTCCGAAGATGCTGACGCCGGCACCGAAGTTCTTCGTGAAGTAGTAGTCGAGCTTGGCCTGGCTGGAGACCACATTGCCCGAGACGCCGCCCACGTCGATGCGGAAGAAATTCGCGTCGGCCATCAGGATCAGGTTGGGCGTGAACGCGTAGTTGAGGAACAGGCCGACCACGGGGATCGGGGCGAGGATGTCCTCCTTCTCGGCGGCTCGCCTGCGAAAGGTCGACTCGCCTCCCTCGGTGACCGTCCCCTCACCGGCGATCGAAGCACTGATCTTGTAGGTGCTGAGACCGAACGAGAAGCCGGCCTCGGTCTTCCCGTTGTTGATCGCCGACCACCGGTAGTAGAGCCGCAGGAAGTCCAGCTTTGCCTCGGTCTCGATCCTCGCGTCCGCCTCGAAGACGGTGTCGCCGACCGTGATCGCCCGGTCGATCTTGTTGTCGCCGTCGCGATCGAACGAGGTGTATTCGAAACCGAGGGAACTGGCGCTCCCGAAGCGCCAGCTCCCGTTGACGTTCCACGTCGTCGTGTCCGACGAGAGGTTCAGGTCGTCCTCGAGGTTGAGGGCGGCGCCGAGGACGTCGCCCGTGCTGAGCTGGAAGCTCGAGTTGAAGTCGGCCCAGAGCCCGCCGAGCTCGAAGTGCCACGTATCGGACAGGACACGCGCGGGCCGGAGGTTTGCCGACTCGTCGGCGGCGGCCGCGGGCAGCGCCAGGAAGGCGAAGAGTGCGGCGCAGGCAGCGGCCGCGGTACGGCGCAAGGGCAGCAGGATCGTCATGATCTCTCCTATGGGGCGGGCAGGTGGAGTGACCCGCGCTTCGGGACGGGCTCAGGTTAGCACCAGCAGGGGGTTGTGGGGTCGACCCGGGGCCGTCGAGCAGGCGGTCCGCGGGTCGAACGGCACCCCGGCACCTCGCGCGCCGAAGGCGGACGGCTCGACGCCAGAGGCGGGCGCCCCCCCGGCACGAGGCCTCGCCTCGGTCGCGGGACCGCTGGTGGGGTACAGCCGAGCCCCTCCATAATCCCCTCCCGATGCCGGGCGGGAACGAGCGCGAGGAGAAGACGGAGCGACCGAGCGGCCGTGCCCGAAGGGTTCTGCGTGCCCTGGTCCGGGGAGTCGCAGGCCTTGTTGCCGCCTATCTCGTGGCGGCCAACCTCCTGCTTCAGACGCCTTTCGTCGAGTCGCTGACGAACAGGCGTCCCGAGAAGCTGCTCATCACCTATCGGCGGGCCTTCACCTTCTTCCCCGGCCACGTGCTGGCCTACGGCGTGTCGGTCCGCAACCAGGCCTCGCGCAGCCAGCTCCAGATCACGGCCGAGAAGGCCTGGGCGGTGGCGAACCCGCTGCCGCTCTTCGCGAAGGAGGTCCGGATCCTGAAGGGAAAGGTCTGGGGCCCGAAGGTCTGGCTGCGCTCGCGCCCCGAGACGGCGGAGGAGCAGCGGGCGTCCGAGCCCTTCGTCCCGCCCATCGAGGGGCTGCCGCTCAGCCTGCGGGTCCCGCTGAAGCTCCCGCCGCCGTCGCCGTGGAAGATCGTGATCGAGGCGGTCGAGGTCCGGGAGGTCCGGGAGTTCTGGTACCAGTTCGTGCGGGTGAAGGGCCCGGGCACGGTGCGCGGCGCGTTCACGATCGGCCCGGCCCAGCTGGTCGAGGTCCGCTGGGACGAGTGCGACTTCCCCGCGCTCGAGCTGCTCTACCGGAACGAGACCGTGCTCCCCGCAGCGGAGCTGCGCTCCACCGGCAGGATCACGCCGTTCGAGTCGGACGAGAAGGACACCGCCAGGCTGCTGTCTCACTTCTCGGGCCGCGCCGACGTGAAGGGGACCGCGTCGCGAGGGCTCGCCGCCGTGCAGCCGTTCCTGGCGGGCGTCGAGGGGCTGTCCCTGGCCGGAGAACCGCTCGACTACGCGATCGCGGTGCGGATGGAGTCCGGGGTGCTGGTTCCCGGAACGCGGGTCGACGTCTCGACCGTTCGCGGCGATGCCTCGTTCCGGGGGATGCAGGCGAGCACGCCGCTGCGCCTCACGGCGACGATCGGCGGCGCGGGAACGGCCGACGGGCTGGACCTCGACCTGGCGCTGGATGGCCCGCGGGTGCGTGCGGAGGGGCGCGACGGCACGGCGGACGTCGCGGGCGCGCGCACGCTGCACCTCGTCGCCCGCGTGCCGGACTTCGCGCTGGGGGTGCCGCCGAGGCGGGTCGACCTCGACTTGGCGGTGGCGGACCTGCGGATCGAGGACCTGCTCGAGCTGCCACCGGACCGCTCCCGCGAACGCGCCGGGCCGCGCCTCGACGTGGTCCTGGAGGGGAACACTCACGCCGCGGGCCAGGTCGAGCTGGGCGACGGAGGCGGGCTCTCCGCGCGCTGGGGCCCGGTCGAATTCTCCGGCCTGAAGGCGACGGCGAACGGCCGGACGATCGTCGACGGGGGGCGCCTGGCCAGCACCGGGAGCGTCGGGCCGATCCCGAAGGGCAGCGCGTCGCGGGGCGGGTGGGCCTCGACGATCTCCGGGACCGTGGACCTGGAGCTCGTGGCCGGCCCGGAGCTGGCCGCGTTGCAGCCGATCCTCGGGCCGCGCGCCGGGTTCTCGCTCTCGGGCGGACCCGTGCGCGTCGCGCTGAAGGGGGCCGTGGACCGGGGCCGGCCGGCGGCCGGCTCGACGCTGTCGCTGCAATCCGAGCGCGTCGGGGTGCGCGCCGGGAAGGGGCTCCAGGTGGTCGGGGCGATCGACCTGGACGCCGTGGTGACCGCCGACGGCGCGGGCGAGGCCGACGTCGTGCTCGGCGGGCTCGTGCTGCGCCTCCCGGCGCCCGGCGCCGCGGCGATCCGCGGCGAGCGGGCCGTCCTGAAGGCGGCCGCGGACGGCATCACGTTCCACGGCCTGCCGCGGCAGCTCTCGGTCGTCGCCGATCTTTCCGGGCTGGGTTACGACGGCGCGGTCGGACCGCGCTCGCTGGCGCTGTCGGCGGCGGCGGCGGGCCCGGTACACGTCGACGCCGGCGCGACGACCACCGCAGGCGGCACGCTCCTGCGCTGGGGGCCGCTGGAGGTCCCGGGGCTCGCGGTCCGGCTCGACGGGCAGGCGCTGCTGGACGAACTGCGCCTGGCGACCCGCGGCACGCTGGGCCCGGTTGTGCTGTCCGGGCGGATCGACGGCAAGCGGCTGCTGGAGACCGCCTCCGGGCGCGTGCAGCTCGACGCCCGCACGCCGGCCGGACTGGCGGGGCTGCGCCCGCTGCTGCCGGCCGACGCGCAGGTCGCGTTCGACGGGAGCGCGGTGAGCGTCGCCGCCGACGTCTCGCTGGAGCGCGGAGCGGTCCTCCCCGGCTCGCGCGTCGCCGTTCAGAGCGACGGTCTCGAAGTGACCGCGTCGGGGGTGGTCGCGCGAGCGGCGGTCGACCTGGTGGCGCAGGTGAAACCGGAGAACGAGCTGGAGCTGGAGACGACCCTCACCGGGATCCGCGTCGCGCACCCGGGAACCGACAGCGCGGCGGGCCGCGGCGAGCGCCTCGTGCTGACGGCCCACGCCCCGCTGGGCGTGCTGCAGGGGCCGCGCAAGGCGCTCGACTTCGCGCTCTCGGTGACGGAACTGCACCTCGACGACGTGACGCGCCTCGACGATCCGCTGCCGCAGAAGGTGCAGGAGGACATCGGGCCGGAGACCCTGCGGCTCGACCTGGCCCTGGCCGGAACCGCGCGCGTCGCGGGAAACCTGGCGCTGGGCCCGGGGAGCCAGTTCCTGCTGGACTGCGACACGCTCGACTTCCCGCACTTCGATCTCGACCTCGACGGGACGGCGCTGTTCGAGCGCGCGACCCTCGCCGGCCACGCGACGCTGGGGCCGTACGACTTCGGCGCGCGCGGCCGCGGCGGGATCCTGCCGGTGACCTCCGGCCGCGCCCTGCTCACCGCCCGGACCGCGGCCGGCCTGCGCGCGCTGGACAACCTGCTGAAGAACGTCCGGTGGCTCGAGATCGACGGCGGGGTCGGTTTCGTCACGCTGGAAGCGGTCGCCGAGAAGGGCTCGCTGAAGCCAGGTTCCAGCGCCACGCTCCAGCTGGACGACCTCGCGCTGACGGTCACCGACTTCCGCGCCGGCGGCGACGCCGCCGTGCGGGCCTGGATCGGCAGCGACGCCGGCGGCGAGTTCGGCGCGCTCGAGGCCGAGCTGTCCAGCGTGAAGGTCTCGCGGAGG
>CAYZDB010000234.1:0-4859 GCA_964476985.1 uncultured Acidobacteriota bacterium
CGAGGACGGCGCGGGCGGCTTCAAGGTCGACGAGCGCGCCGGTCGCCGCGGCGAGTGGACCGGCTTCGGCGACCTCGAGGAGGTCACGCAGGCCAATCTCTCCGAGGACACGGTCTACGCGCTGATCGAAGGGGAGGAGCGGATCAAGGAGTACGACGTCTCGGTCTACGGGACGGCCACGCTGCGCAACAACTGGAACACCTCGCCCTACCTGCCGCTCAACGGCGGCTACGGATCGGAAGGGCTGGCCTTCGTGCCCGACAGCTTCCTGGCCGCGAACGGCTTCGTCGACAAGGACGGCAATCCCTACGTCAGCCGGCGCGGCATGGGCGGCCTGATGTTCGTCGGCCACCAGAACGGCGGCGCGGTCTTCGCCTTCGATCTCAACCGGGCCGACGGCACCTTCGACTTCGTCGGCGAGTACCGCACCGGTTACGCCGAGATCGCGGGGCTGATGTTCGACCGCTCGACGGGGAAGCTCTACATCTGGCACGACGACGCCTACGACACGCTGGAGACCAGCTCCCTGGCGTCGGACCCGGTCGCCGGGCAGACCTATCGACGGCTGCGGATCGACCGCGTTTTCGACGGTCCGGACCACCGCAACAATGAAGGCTTCGCGGTGATGCCGATCTCGGAGTGCGTCGACGGAAAGCGGTCGGCCTTCATGACGATCGACGGCGGCGGCTACTCCTCGCTGCTCTGGTACCGGCAGTTCAGCGAAGGCTGCCCGGTCAACGGCCAGCCGAGCCCGGTCCAGAACCTGCGCCGTACCGACGTCCGCTAGCCCGGCGGCCAGGCGAACGAGCGGCCGCCCATCAGGTGCAGGTGGACGTGGAACACCGACTGCCCGGAGGCCGCGTTGCAGTTGAGCACCAGCCGGTAACCGGGGCCGTCGATGCCGCGCGCCTTCGCGATCCCCGCGGCGACGGTCACGAGGTGCCCCGTCATCGGCTCGTCCTCCGGCAGCAAGTCGTTCGTCGTCTCGATGTGGTTCTTCGGGATCACGAGGACGTGCACCGGCGATTTGGGGTTGACGTCCTCGAACGCCACGCACAGCGCGTCGTCGTGGACGATCTTCGCGGGGATCTTGCCGTCGACGATCTTGCAGAACAGGCAGTCGGCGTGGTTCATCGTGGTCTCCCGAGGGGTTGTCGTCAGGACAGGCGCTCGACCCGCGCCCCCAGCCCGGCCAGCTTCTTCTCGATGGCCTCGTAGCCTCGGTCGAGGTGATAGACGCGGTGCACCACCGTCTCGCCGCGCGCGGCCAGCGCGGCCAGCACCAGGCAGGCCGAGGCGCGCAGGTCCGACGCCGTCACCTCGGCCCCGGTCAGCGGCGTCGGGCCCTCGACCCGCGCCGCGTGCCCGGCGAGGTCGATCGACGCCCCCATCCGGCGCAGCTCCGGGACGTGCATGAAGCGGCTCTCGAAGATCGTCTCGTCGATCGTCGAGGAGCCGCCGGCCTGCGTCATGAGTACCATGAACTGGGCCTGCAAGTCGGTCGGGAAGCCGGGGTAGGGCTCGGTCGCCAGGTCGATCGCGCGCAGTGGCCGGCCGTTGCCGATCCGGATCCAGTTGGGCCCGGTCTCGACGCGCAGCCCGACCCTGGTGAGCGCCTCCAGGACCGCACCGAGGTGCCCCGGCTCGCAGTCCTCCAGCGTGACCTTGCCGCCGGTGATCGCGGCCGCGATCAGGTAGGTCCCGGCCTCGATCCGGTCCGCGATCACGCGGTGCTCGCACGGCCCGAGCGTGTCCACCCCCTCGATCGTCACGGTGGAGGTCCCCGCGCCGTCGATCCGCGCTCCCATGCCGGTCAGCAGCCGCGCCAGGTCGGTGACCTCCGGCTCACGCGCGGCGTTCTTCAGGACCGTCGTCCCGCGCGCCAGCGTCGCCGCCATCATCAGGTTCTCGGTCCCGGTGACGGTGACGTCGGAGAACTCGACCGTCGCGCCCGTGAGGCGCTCCGCGCGCGCCTCGACGTAACCGTGCTCGAGGCGGATCTCCGCCCCCAGCTGGCGCAGTCCCTCGAGGTGCCGGTCGATCGGGCGCGCGCCGATCGCGCAGCCGCCCGGCAGCGAGACCCGCGCCCGCCCGGCCCGCGCCACCAGCGGTCCCAGCACCAGCACCGAGGCGCGCATCTTGCGCACCAGGTCGTACGGCGCCTCGGGGCTGGCGATCTCCGGCGTCGAGACGGCCCAGCGGTGGCGCCCCAGCCGCTCGGCCCGCGCTCCCAGCCCGTCCATCAGCTTGACCAGCGTGCCGACGTCCCAGACGTCGGGGACGTTGTCGAGCCGGATCTCGCTCCCCGTCAGCAGGCAGGCCGCCAGCGCCGGAAGCGCCGCGTTCTTCGCCCCCGACACGCGCACCGCGCCGGCCAGCGAGCGGCCGCCCTCGATCCGCAACCGATCCATCTCGTGCTGCCTTTCAGGCCGCTTCGCGCGGCCGGGCGATCAGCCCAGCTCGCTGCACCGGCGCTTGAGCCAATCCCGCAGGCCCGGTCCCAGGTCCTCGCGCGCCAGCGCCAGGTCGATCGTCGCCTGCACGAACCCCTGCTTGTCGCCGGTGTCGTAGCGCGTCCCCTCGAACTCGACCGCCAGCACCTTCTCCTGCTGGGCCAGCACGCGCAGCGCGTCGGTCAGCTGGATCTCCCCCTTGGCGCCGGGGGCGGTCTCCTCCAGCAGCGGGAAGATCCGCGGCGAGAGGACGTAGCGCCCGATCACCGCCAGGTTCGAAGGGGCCTTCTCCGGCCGCGGCTTCTCGACCATGTCGACGACCTCGTGGATCCGCCCGTCCGACGCGCCGACCTTGACGACGCCGTAGCTCGAGGTCTTCTCCGGCGGCACGCGCAGGACCGCGACGACCGACGCCCCGGTCCGGCGGTGGACGTCGATCAGCTGCTTGATCGCCGGGTCCCTGGCCACGATCAGGTCGTCGGCCAGGAAGACCGCGAAGAACTCGTCGCCGACCAGGTCGCGGGCGCAGAGCACCGCGTGTCCCAGGCCCAGCGCCCGCTTCTGGCGGGTGTAGGTGAACCGGCAGAGGTCCGCGACCTGCCGGACCAGCGACAGCAGCCCCTGCTGGCCGCGGTCCTCCAGCAGCGACTCCAGCTCGACCGAGTGGTCGAAGTGGTCCTCGATCGCGTGCTTGCCGCGGCCGGTGATGATGATCACGTCCTCGATGCCGGAGGCGATCGCCTCCTCCACCGCGTACTGGATCAGCGGCTTGTCGACGATCGGCAGCATCTCCTTGGGCATCGCCTTGGAGGCCGGGAGGAAACGCGTGCCCAGGCCGGCGGCCGGAAAGACCGCCTTGCGCACGCGCGACGACGAGGACGACGGGGAAGGCGTCGAACCGGCCACGAGGGATTCTCCGGGGGGCGCCCCGGGCCGGGCGCCTCAGCGAGTCCGGGATGATATCACCGCTGCCCGGGAATCGGGATAAACTGCGCCTTTCCGCGCCTCCCGGCGCGCAAGGGACGCCCCGATGCTCGACGCCAAGTGGGTCCTTGCCCACCTCGACGAGGTCCGCCAGTCGCTCGAGAACCGCCGTTCGCCGCTCGGACTGGACGAGATCGAGACCCTCGACCGCGAGCGCCGCGCCGCGATCACCGAGGCCGAGCGCCTCAAGGCCGACAAGAACGAGGCCAGCAAGCGGATCGGCGCCGTGATCAAGAGCGGCGGCGACGCGGCCGAGCTGCGCGAGCGGGTCCGCGTGGTCGGCGAGATGATCAAGGTCCTCGACGACAAGGTCACGGGGATCGAGCACGACCTGAACGAACTCATGCTGCAGATCCCGAACGTCCCGCACGCCTCGGTCCCGATCGGGGCGGACGAGACGGCCAACCGGGTCGAGAAGACCTGGGGCGCGCCGCGGGCCTTCGACTTCCCGGTGCGCGACCACGTCGACCTGGGCGAGATCACCGGGACGATCGACTTCCCGCGCGCGGCCAAGATCGCGGGGGCGCGCTTCGCGGTCCTGTCGGGCGAGGCGGCGCGGCTGGAACGGGCGCTGATCAACTTCATGCTGGACCTGCACACGGCGAAGCACGGCTGCCGCGAGGTCCTGCCGCCGTTCATCGTCAACAGGGAGTCGATGTTCGGCACGGGCCAGCTCCCCAAGTTCGAGGCCGACCTGTTCCGGCTGGCCGGCGAAAACCCGTGGTACCTGATCCCCACCGCCGAGGTTCCGGTCACGAACCTGCACCGCGACGAGATCCTGGACGGGAAGGACCTGCCGCTCTGGTACTGCGCCTACACGCCGTGCTTCCGGTCGGAGGCCGGCTCGTACGGCAAGGACACCCGCGGCCTGATCCGGCAGCACCAGTTCGACAAGGTGGAGCTGGTCGCCTTCGCGACACCGGAGACCAGCTACGAGGTCCACGAGCAGCTCACCGGCTACGCCGAGGCCGTGCTGGAGCGGCTCGAGCTGCCATACCGGCGCGTCACACTGTGCACCGGGGACACCGGCTTCTCGTCGGCGAAGACCTACGACCTGGAAGTCTGGCTGCCGTCCCAGGACACTTACCGGGAGATCTCTTCCTGCTCGAACTTCGAGGACTACCAGGCCCGCCGGGCCCAGATCCGCTACCGGCCCACCGACGGCGGCAAGGTCCGGCTGGCCCACACGCTGAACGGTTCGGGGCTGGCGGTCGGCCGGACGCTGATCGCCATCATGGAGAACTGCCAGCGGGCCGACGGGTCGTTCGACGTTCCGGCAGCGCTCAAGCCCTACCTGGAAAGCAGGCTGTAAGCCGCACCCGGGAATTCCCCGATCCCGGCCCTGCTGGTTCCACGATATAAGGAAGCTCCGCGCGGCTTCGGCCCGCGGCGCGCGGGCCTTCGTCCGGGCCCGGGAAGGAA
>CAYZDB010000234.1:4869-5078 GCA_964476985.1 uncultured Acidobacteriota bacterium
GTCGGCCGGACACTGATCGCGATCCTCGAGAACTACCAGCGCCCCGACGGTTCGTTCGACATTCCGTCGGCGCTGAAGCCCTACCTCGAAAGCAGGCTGTAAGCCGCCCTCGGGGTTTCCCCGATCCCGGCTCTGCCGGTTCCGCGATATAAGGATGCGCCGCGCGGCTTCGGCCCGCGGCGTTCGGGCCTGCGTCCGGGCCCGGGAAG
>CAYZDB010000235.1:0-5056 GCA_964476985.1 uncultured Acidobacteriota bacterium
CGACGCCTGCGATCCCTGCCCAGAGGACGCGGCCGACGACGCCGACGGCGACGCCCTCTGCGCGAACGCCGACAACTGCCCGACGCTCGCCAACCCCGACCAGCGCGACGCCGACCTCGACGGCCTGGGGGACGCCTGCGACGCCTGTCCCGAGGACGCCGCGAACGACGCCGACGGCGACGGCGCCTGCGGCGGTGCGGACAACTGCGAGGGGCTCGCCAATCCCGACCAGGCCAACGCGGACGGCGACCCGCTGGGCGACGCCTGCGACTGCGCGCCGCTCGACGCGGCCGCGTTCGCGCCGCCGGCGGCGGTCGGGGCGGGGCTCGTGCTGGGGGCCGACCGGGCCACGCTGAGCTGGCCCGCGGTTCAAGGCGCCGCGGGCTACTCGGTCTACAAGGCGCGCCTGGCGCCGGGGCAGCCGTTCTCGTACCGGCACACCTGCTTCGCGCGCGACCTGCCCGCGCCGCAGGCCAGCGATCCGCGCGAGCCGGTGCCGGGCGAGGTCTTCTACTACCTCGCGGCGGCCGCGAACTGCTTCGGCGAGTCGGGCCTCGGCGTCGACGCGGCCGGCGCGGCGCGCCCGGGTCCCGACGGCTGCCCCGACGCCGACGCCGACGGGATCGCCGACCTGCTCGACGTCTGCCCGGCGGTCGCCGACCCGGCGCAACCCGACCGCGACCGCGACGCGAAGGGCGATCTCTGCGACGCCTGCCCCGACGACGCACCGGACGACCTGGACCTGGACGGCGTCTGCACCACGGGCGACAACTGCCCCGCGCTCGCCAACGCCGGGCAGGAAGACAGCGACGACGACGGCGCCGGCGACCCGTGCGACCTCTTCCCGCTCGACCCGGCCAACGACGCCGACCGCGACGGGTTCGGGGCCAACGAGGACAACTGCCCGCTGACGCCGAACGCCGGCCAGCAGAACCAGGACCTCGATCCGCTCGGCGACGCCTGCGACTGCGCGCCGCTCGAGGGGGGCGTGTACGAGCGCGCGCGGGAGATCGGCCCGGGGTTGCAGCTCGCGGTCGATCGCGAGACCGTGGCCTGGCCGGTCCGCCCGGACGCGCAGCGCTACCAGCTCTACAAGGGCCGGCTCGCGGCGGGCGAGCCCTTCGGTTACCGCCACACCTGCTTCCGCCGCGATCTCGCCGCGCCGAGCGCGGCGGACCCGGCCCGGCCGGCCCCCGGCGCGCTCTTCTACTACCTGGCCACGGCGGACAACTGCTTCGGCGAGAGCGGGACCGGCAGCGCCTCGGACGGCGCGCCGCGGCCGCAGAGCGACGGCTGCCCCGACGCGGACGGCGACGGCGTGGCCGACCTGCTCGACAACTGCCCGACGGTCTCCAACCCCGGCCAGGCCGACAGCGACGGCGACGGCAGCGGCGACGCCTGCGACTGTGCCGGCCCCGACGGCGATGGCGACGGCGTGCCGAACAGCTGCGACAACTGCCCGGCCCAGGCCAACCCGGGCCAGGAAGACCTCGACGCCGACGGGACCGGCGACCTGTGCGATCCCGACAAGGACGGCGACGGCCTGGCCGACGCGTCCGACAACTGCCCGCTGAACTTCAACCCCGGCCAGGAAGACCTGGACGGCGACGGGACCGGCAACCCGTGCGATCCCGACCGCGACGGCGACGGCGTCGCGAACGGCAGCGACAACTGTCCCGATCTCGCCAACGCCGCCCAGGCCGACCTCGACGGCGACGAGACGGGAAACGCGTGCGATGCCGACCGCGACGGCGACGGCGCTCCGAACGGCGCCGACAACTGCCCCGACGCCGCCAACCCGTCCCAGGCCGACGCCGACCTCGACGGGACCGGCGACGCCTGCGAGCGCGACGGCGTGCCGGCGATCGCCTCCGCCAAGAACGCGCAGGCGTTCGGCGCCTGGCTGGTCGGGACGCCGTACGAGGGGGCCGCCACGCACCTCTCCAGCCGCTGGCGGATCTCGACCGCCGACGGCGCCGCGTTCGACGCCAACGTGATCTTCGACCTCACGACCGCGGTCCCGCCGCTGGCCGAGATGCGCGCGCTGTACGCCGCGCCGCGGACGGCCGGCACGCTCTACGCGCGGGTCTCGTACCGCGATGCCGCGGGCTGGTCGCCGGAGTCCCCGTCCCGCCCGTTCTCGGCCGTGCCGCTGCCGCTCGACGACGGTGCGGCGGGGGCGACTCCCGGCACGATCGAGTTCGCGGACGCCTTCGACGGGCCCGACACCGCCTCCAACCGGCCCGACAACCTCGACCGAGGCGGCGCGTTCTGGCCCCCCGCGCTGGCCGAGCCGACCACCACCGGTGCCGACTACTTCCGGATCCAGCGCCGCGCGGCGGTCCATCCGTCGGGGAACGCCTCGGCGCGGGCCCAGACCGCGCTCGCGACCGCGTCGGCCGACTCGTTCGTCGTGGCCACGCTGACGCCGGCCACCCCGACCGACCAGAATTTCGACTTCTCGTTCGGGGTCCGCTCGTCCGGCACCGGCGCGACCCACACCTCCTACCGCTGCAAGGTGGAGCGGCTGGTCGCCGACGACACGATCCGCTTCAACAAGTACGTGAACGGGGCGCGGGCCAGCGGCGCCGGAGGCTGGGCCGGCGACCTGGGGCCGGCGCCGTGGCGCGTGCGCTGCGAGGCGCGGACCGAGGGGGATGCGGTGCGGCTCTCGGCGTACGTCTGGAACGGCAGCGCCTGGGAGCTGAAGGCGACCTTCCTCGACAACGGCGCCAGCGGCCAGCCGGCCTGGGACGCGCTGCCGCGGATCCTCGCCCCCGGCCGCGCCGTGATCAGCAACGAGAAGTCGAGCCCGGTCCGCTTCGAGGCGATCGCCGCCGGCTCCCTGTGAAATCGGGGACAGCGATCGCGATTCGCGGCCTACAGACCTACGGCAACTGTCCCCGCAGAGCGCGGCGTACCGACTGACGGCAGCCGTCCCCGGTCTTCAGCCGCGCGGGTCGAAGCGGTAGCCGCGCGCGCGCACCGTCTGGAAGAAGCGGGGGGCATCCGGCAGGTCCTCCAGCTTGATCCGCAGCGCGCGCACGAAGTTGTCCACGGTCCGGCGCGTCCCGCGGTAGTCGCTTCCCCAGACGTCCTCCAGGATCCGGCCGCGGCCGAGCGCCCGGTCCGGGTTCTCGATGAAGAACATCAGCAGGTCGAACTCCTTCGGCGTCAGGTGGACCAGCTCGCCGCGCCGCGTCACGACCCGCGCCTCGGGGTCGACCACGATCTCGCCGAAGCGGATCGACTCGTCCTTCTCGGGGCGCCGCAGGCGGACCGCGATCCGCGCCAGCAGCTCGCCCAGGTCGAACGGCTTGACGACGTAGTCGTCGGCGCCGGTCCGGAGGCCGCGGATCCGGTCCTCCACCGAGGCCCGCGCGGACAGGATGATCACCGGCGCCGTGAATCCCTCCTCCCGCGCGTGCTGGAGCACGTAGCTGCCGTCGAGCCCCGGCAGCATCAGGTCGAGGATCACCAGGTCGAAGGGCTCCTCGCGGATCATCTTCAGCGCCGCCTCGCCGCGGATCGCCGTGGCGACCGAGTAGCCCGCCTTGGTCAGCACGGTGCGCAGCCCCTCGCGCAGCGTGGCGTCGTCCTCGACCACCAGGATCCGCGCCCCGGCGCTCATCCGCGGTCTCCCAGCGGGATCGTGAAGAAGAAGGTCGCGCCGCCGCCGGGCCGCGCGCAGGCCGCGACGCGCCCGCCGTGGTCCTCGACGATCTGGCGGGTGATCGAGAGCCCGAGCCCGGTCCCGCCGGGATCGGGCCGCCCCTCGGGCACGTGGCGGTAGAACGGCTCGAAGAGGTGCTCGCTCGGCCCGGGGGGAAGCCCCGGCCCGCGGTCCGAGACCGAGAACACCGCCAATCGCCCCCAGCGCCGCGCGGTCAGCTCGATCGGGTCGGCGTCGCCGGCGTACTTGGCGGCGTTGCGCAGGAGGTTGCCCAGCGCGTCGGCGAGCGCCTCGGGATCGCCGCTCAGGGTCAGCCCCGCGGCCGGCTCGCGCACCACGACCCGCTCGCGGTCGGGGGCCCGGACCAGCGCGCGCTCGACGACCTCGGCGGCGTCGGTGCGCTGCCGCCGGTAGAGGTGCTTCTTCGAGCGGACCTCGCGCCACTGCAGCGTGCGCTCGACCAGGTCCTGCAGCCGCCGCCGCTCGTGGTCGATCGCCTCGACCGAGCGCCCGGCCTCGACCGGAAGCTCCATCCCCGACAGGATCTGCGTGTGCAGCCCGATCCCCGCGAGCGGGGTCATCAGCTCGTGCCCCATCTGCGAGAGGAAAGTCTCCTGGACCCGCGCCAGCCGCGCGCCCCGCCCGGTCAGGACCAGCAGCAGGACCGCGCCCGCGATCACCGACGCGGCGAAGCTCGAGACCAGCAGCCCGAGCACGAGCTGCGGCACGTCCTTGCGCGCGAAGATCACGCCGATCCCGATCCCGGTGAGCACGACCGTCGGCACGATGACCAGCAGCAGGATCAGGCGCACCACCCGGCGCAGGTTCACCTGCAGCGGATCGCGCGGCGTGCGGGGCGCGCGGAACGGGTGAGAGCGGCGCGGGGAGGGGCTCACGGCCGCATTCTAGCGGCCTGGCCCGGATCGTCCATGAATGGCCGGGGCCGGGAGAGGCGCGGCGTCGCGCCGCAGCACCAGGACCGCCGCGCTGCCGACGCGCCCCTCCGCCGCGACGCGGGCGCCCGGGGACCAGGTCGAGGGGGGGCCCAGCTCTTCTGGTTCGCCGACCACGGAGCGCGGCGGCTCGCCCGCGAGGAACTGGGCGGCTTCCCGCGGCCCGGAGAGGATCGGCCCGGAGAGCCCGCTGTACCACGCCGCGAGGTCCCCCTTGTTGGCGCCGAACGCGACCGGCGTGCCGGGCCCGACCGCGCGGCGCACGACGGCGCCGAGGCGCGACGCGCCCGCCCCCGCCCGCACCGCGGCCGCGGTCCACGGGGCCAGCAGCCCGGAGGCGAGCGCCAGCGCGGCGGCGCCGCCCGCGCCCCCGCCGCGCCCGCGCCCGAGCCCGGCGGCGGCGAGCGCGAGGCTCGCCGCGCCGGCGAGC
>CAYZDB010000236.1:0-5038 GCA_964476985.1 uncultured Acidobacteriota bacterium
GCTCCTGGAAACGTCACTCTCCGCGATCTGGCAGCGCGAGCGAAACGTCCCGGCAACGGCGATCGGAGAGCAGGAGTCGCTCTTCATCGACAACGCGACGGGGGCGTGGTCCGGCGGGCCGGCCGGATCGCAGGACGGCGAAGCGACGCAGGCGACGGCCTCGATCAAGGGATCGTGGATCCTGGGCAGCCACGCCTTGAAGGCGGGTCTGGAGTACCGGCAGATCACGACCCGGCAGTCGTGGCAGGGGAACATCACGATCCGCTTCTCCGACGCGTTCTACTTCCGGATCCTCCTCGACCGGGAGGGAACGGTCGAGAATCGGATCCCGTCCCTGTTCGTGCAGGACTCGTGGCAGATCGGGTCACGATTCACGCTCAACTACGGCCTGCGCTGGGACGGCGTCTGGAACCTGGGGACGAACGGCAAGGTGGCGCAGCGCTGGGTCGACCAGTACCAGCCGCGGCTGGGGTTCGTCTGGGAGCCGGGCCCGCCGGGCTCGCAGCGGGTCTTCGGCTCCGCGGCGCGCTACTACCAGGAGGTCCTGCCCTACTTCGCGCTGTCCTGGGAGAACGGCGATCAGTACGTGCAGACCCTGTGCAGCTACGACCACGACCCGCGCGTCGATCCCTCCGGAGGAAATTGCATGGACGTCGTGAGCGCAGTCCTCCCGGAGGTCGACGGCCTCCGCGGCAACCACTACGACGAGTACACGCTGGGGTACGAGGCGCGGATCGGGCAGCAGCACCGCGGCCAGGTGCGCGCGGTCTACCGCACGCTGCAGGACATCCTCGAGGACTCGCTGGTCCTGGAGACCGGGCAGTACACGTGGGGGAACCCCGGCCGCGGGGCCCTGGCGGCGGACTACCCGCGGGCGAGCCGGACCTACGAGGCGCTGGAGCTGGTCTTCGAGCGCCGTCCGGGGCAGCTGGGCTACCTCTTCTCCTACGTGCTGTCGCGCACGGAGGGGAACTACACCGGGCTGTTCGACGCCGACTACGGGTGGGGGAATCCCGACAACGGGGCGACGTTCGACACGCCCGACGGCGTCAGCTCGGGGCTGCTCCCGAACGACCGGACGCACGCCTTCAAGGCCTCGGGCTTCTACGCCTTCGACTTCGGGTTGAACCTGGGCGGGTCGATGACCTGGCAGAGCGGGACCCCGCTCAACGAGTGGGGCGGCTCGCAGTACGGCACGGTCCCGTTCAGCTTCCTCCAGCCGCGCGGCACCGCGGGCCGAACTCCGTCCATTCTGGATCTCAACCTGCGTGCGGACTACGCGTTCGGGGTCCGGTCGGGGAGCCGCTGGAAGCCGCGCCTGATCCTCGACGTCTACCACCTGCTGGGGGACAACGAGCCGGTCCGGTACGACCAGCGGCACTACTACAACGTCGACGCGGACGGCAACCAGGTCGATCCCAACCCGACGTACGGCGAGGTGACGCGGTACTCGCCGCCGACCACGGTGCGGCTGGGGCTGGAGTTCAGCTTCTGACGGCGTGACGCCGGGGCCAGACCCCGCGCTATCATCCCGGCCATGCCCCGCACTGCCCTCGTTCTGGTCCACGGCGACGCACCCGACCCGGCGCTGCTCGCGGCCCGCGCCGCCGAGGCCGACTGGTTCGTCTGCGCCGACGGGGCGGTGGGGACGGCGCTCGCCGCGGGCGTGACGCCGGGCGCGGTGATCGGCGACATGGACTCGCTCTCCGCGCGCGGCCCGGGCGCGGCGGCGCTCCCGGCCGGGCTCGAGCGGATCCCGGTCCCGGACCAGGAGACGACCGACCTGGAGAAGGCGCTGCTCGAAGCGATCCGCCGCGGCTTCGGGCGCGTCGTCGTGCTCGGCGCGGCCGGCCGGCGCTGGGACCACTTCTACGGGCACCTCTCGCTGTTCGCGCGCTTCGCGGACCGGCTGCAGCTCGAATCCGAGGACGCGCACGGACGGCTGCGCGTCCTGCCGCCCGGGCCCTGGTTCGCGCTCGACCTCCCGCCCGGTTCCAAGCTCTCCCTGCTCCCGCTGCCGCGGGCGAGCGGGATCGAGACCGACGGCCTGCACTGGCCGCTGGCCGGGGCCACGCTGGCGCTGGGCGAGCGCGAGGCGATCAGCAACGCGGTCGAGCGCGCACCGGCCCGCCTCCGCTACGCCGCCGGGTGCCTGGCGCTCTACGAGGTCCGGGCGGAGTAGGCTCTCCCCGTGAGCGAGCTCGACCTCGAGGCCTGGTGCCGCCGCGACCCCGAGCCCTTCCTCTGGGCCGAGTCGGTGCGGCTGCTCGCCGACGGAAGCGAGACCTACCCGGCGATGCTGCGCGCGATCGCCGAGGCGCGCGAGTCGATCGTCTTCGAGAGCTACATCTTCGCCACCGACCGGACGGGCCGTCTGTTCCGCGACGCGCTGATCGAGGCGGCGCAGCGCGGGGTCGCGGTGCGCTTCCTCTACGACGCGGTGGGCTCGTGGTCGATCGACCGGGCCTTCCGGCAGCCGATGCTCGAGGCCGGGATCCAGCTCGCGGTCTTCCACCCGCTGCAGCTGACGCGCCCGCTCTGGCTGCTCAACCGCCGCGATCACCGCAAGATCCTGATCGTCGACCGCCGGCTGTCGTTCACGGGGGGCGTCAACGTCAGCGACGACAACCTCCCCGAGGCGCCGGGCGGCGCCTGGCGCGACACGCACATCGAGATCGAGGGGGCGGCCGCCGCGGCGCGGCTGGCGACGCTGTTCGAGGCCGGCTGGCGCCGGGCGCACCACTTTCCGCCGGACGGCGGCCGGCCGCGTCGGCAGCTCGCGACCCGGATCCCCGCCCGGCGCGGGGTGCGGGGCGGGAGTGCCGGGGCGACGCGCAGCGGCCCCGACGGGCGCGCCACGCCGCGGCCTCCGTCCCGCGGCGTGCTGGTCCGCGTGCTCGGAAACGGCACGGTCCGCAACCGCTTCCGGATCCGCCGCGCCTACCTCGAGGCGATCGGCCGCGCGGCGCGCTTCGTGCTGATCGAGAACGCCTACTTCATCCCCTCCCACGTCATCCTGCGCTCGCTGGGGCGGGCGGTGCGGCGGGGCGTTGAGGTGCGCATCCTGCTGGCCCGCGAGAACGACGTCCCGGCGGCGGGCTGGGCCTCGCGTGCGCTCTACCAGCAGCTGCTCGACGCGGGCGTGCGCCTCAGCGAGTGGGCCCGCGGGATGATGCACTCGAAGACCGCGACGATCGACGGCATCTGGTCGATCGTCGGGAGCTACAACCTGGACCAGCGCTCGCTCTGGCACAACCTCGAGGTGGTCGTCGAGGTCGTCGACCCGGAGTTCGCGGCCGCGCTGGCGCGGCGAACGGTCGACGGGCTGGCCGCGAGCGAACTGGTCGATGCGCAGGCGCATCGACGGCGCGGGCTCGGGGCGCGGGTCCTGGAGCAGATCGGGTACGCCTTCCGCTACTGGCTTTGATCGCGGACGGTGCGGGCGATACCATGCTAATGGGAGTCGAGTCGATGCCGAGCAGGACACGGACAGCGCTCGCCGCCGCGTTGGCTGCACTGCTCGGCGTGGCCGCGCTGCCGGCTCCCGCGGCGGACGAACCGCCGGCCGCTCCCTCCGCCTCGACCGCCCCGCCGACCCGGGCGAAAGGGTCCTGGTCGGCCGGCCTGGACGCGGCTTCCCTCTCGATCCTCGACGAGGTGGTCGCTCCCGAGCCGCCCGAGGAGAACCTCCCCGCCGGGAAAGAGCCCGCCGAGGATCGCGGCGAGTTCTTCGTCGTCCCGATTCCCCGGCTCGACCCGGCGCTGGGCGCCGGCCTGATCGGCGCGGCGGCGTACATCTTCCCGCTCGACCCGGACGACACCGAGTCGCCGCCCTCGATCGTCGGCGGAGCGGCGTTCTGGATGAGCGGCGGGAGCTGGGGCGGCGGCGTCGGCAGCAAGCTCTACATGAAGCAGGACCGCTACCGGCTGCTGACGGGCCTGGCCTACGCCGACCTGCGCTACGACCTCTTCGTCACGCCCGAGGTGACGGGGCAGGAGCGAGCCATTCCTCTGAACCAGGTCATCGGCGGTGTCGTCGTGCACGCGCAGTTCCGGGTGGCGCCGAGTCTCTACCTCGGTGTCCGCGGCCTGGTGGGGAAGATCACCACCACCCCGCGCGATGCGGACCTCCTGGACCTCCCGGAGCCGCTCGACGAACAGCTCGACGGCGTGTTCCAGCTCAACGGCCTCGGGGCCTCGTTCGCGCTCGACACGCGGGACAGCTCGTACTACCCGCGCCGCGGCGTCGCGCTCGACGTGAGTTCCGACGTCTACTTCAGCGCGATCGGAAGCGACGTCTCCTACGATCGCAGCGAAGCGAACTACCGGCAGTACGCGACGCTGCGCGAGCAGGACGTCCTGGCCTGGCAGGCCTACCTCTGCGCGGCGGGGGACGATGCCCCGTTCTTCCTGCAGTGCCAGGTCGGATCGAAATCGATCCTCCGAGGCTACAGCTTCGGTCGCTACTGGGACGAGGCGATGGCGGCGGTGCAGGCCGAGTACCGCTGGCAGGTCGGGCGGCGCTGGATCGTCGCATTCTTCGGCGGCGTGACGCAGGTCGCCCCGACCTTCGGCGAGTTCACGAGGGACGGAAACCTCGTCGCAGGAGGAGCCGGACTGCGCTTCGTGGTCGAGCCGAAAAACGGCGTCACGATGCGAGCCGACTACGCCTGGGGCGAGGGGGAGCGAGCGCTCTACATCAGCGTCGGCGAGGCGTTCTGACGGCCGCGGGCGGCTACCGCAGCGATCGCTCCCGGTCGGAGACCACGGCCTGCGAGACCAGCCGCGCCAGCAGGATCGCGAGGTAGAGCGGTCCCGTGACCGCCTCCAGCGCGGCCAACGAGCGCGCCGCGGGGTGGATCGGCAGGATGTCGCCGTAGCCGGCGGTCGTCAGCGTGATGAAGCTGAAGTAGAACCAGGCGCGCGGGCCGTCCGCGACGCTGATCGGCCCCGAGAACGAGCCCGGGCGGAGGAGCTCCAGCAAGGAGTAGGCCTCGGCCCAGATCACGCCCAGGAGGATGTAGGCCGCCACGGCCCC
>CAYZDB010000237.1:0-5024 GCA_964476985.1 uncultured Acidobacteriota bacterium
CGGAGCTGGCCCGCGTCGCCGCGCTCGATGAGGTCGTGGCGCTCGAACCGCGCGGCGAGATCGAGTTCCACAACGACGACGCGGTCTGGATCGGCCAGTCCTACGACCGCTTCTGGAAGCGCAACTACGCGAAGAGCGCGACGGTCTGGAAGCGCGGGCTGCTCGGGGACGGCGAACTGATCGGGATCGCGGACAGCGGCGTCGATCCCGACGTCTGCTGGATGATCGACGATCCGAAGGGGCTGCCCGTGGCCTCGAGCGTCCCGGCCGACGGCGCGCTGGCCGGCCCGATCCCGGTCGATCCGACGCGCCGCAAGATCGTGGCCTACAACCTGCTCGGCTCGTTCCAGGCCCAGGCCACGGCGTACGACGTCCGCACCGGCGACCCGCACGGGACCTGGGCCGCGGTCTCGGCGGTCGGCGACGACCCGACCAACCCGGCCAGCGAGTCCAACCCGCTCGGGCCGCACCACGACCCGGGCGACGGCGTGGCGCCGCTGGCGAAGCTGGTGGTCGAGGACCTCGGCGACGACAAGGGGAACCTGGTCGGGCTGGGCCTGCCGGTCCCGCTGATCGTCGACCGGATGTTCGAGCAGATGCGCGACGCCGGGGCCCGGATCTCGACCAACTCGTGGGGCGTGGCCCGCAACGACTACGACACGCTGGCCTTCTTCACCGACCGCATGGCCTGGAATCACCCCGACTTCCTGATCGTCTTCAGCGCCGGCAACGGCGGGCCGTTCGCCGGCACGCTGGCCTCGCCCGGCACCGCCAAGAACGTGATCACGGTCGGCGCGTCCGACGCGCGGATCGAGGCCAACCCCGACCCCACCCTGGCGCTCGACCCCGAGAACGTCGCCGAGTTCTCCTCGCGCGGGCCGACCTCGGACGGACGCCTCAAGCCCGACCTGGTGATGTCGGGGCGCTCGCTCGTGACCGGCACCTCGGACCGCAAGGAGACCGGCCGCACCTGCACCACCTTCGAGGTCAACGGGACGTCGTTCGCCGCGCCGCTGGTGGCCGGCTACGCCGCACTGGCGCGCGAGTACTACCGCAAGGGGTACTACCCCTCCGGCGCGGCCCGCCCGGCCGACGCGCTGACCCCGTCCGCCGCGCTGCTCAAGGCGACGCTGCTCGCCGGCGCCCGCAACATGACCGGGCGCGGCGGCCCCGACTACGGCCCGTGCGTCCCCGACACCTGCGACCTCTCGGTCGGGCTCTGCTTCAACGGCTTCGGCGCGTGCGCCGAGGACGCCGACTGCTGGACCTGCAGCGGCCAGTCCGCGCTGGTCTGCGCGAGCGACCGCGACTGCAACCTCGCGCTGCTGCAGGACGACGCGCCGACCAGCGAGCAGGGCTGGGGCCGACTGCAGCTCGACGATGCGCTCTTCTTCGGCGGCGACACGCGCGGGCTCGCGGCCTGGGACGTGCCGCGCGACCGCGGGGTCGCGACCGGCGAGACCTGGGCCAGCGAGGTCTACCTCGACGGCCGCGCCGAGGAACTGAAGATCGTGCTGACCTGGCCCGATCCCCCGGCCCTGGTCGCTTCGCCGTCCTACCTGGTCAACGACCTCGACCTGGTCGTGACCGCGCCGAACGGCACGGTCTACCGCGGCAACGCCTGGGCGGCGCGCGACCGCAACCCGGCGACGCGCGAGGCCACCGCCCCCCACGCGTTCCCCGCCAGCGACAACGACAACGTCGAGGTGGTGCGGCTGCCGGCCGCCGGCGCGCCCGCCGGCGTGTGGCGCGTCGAGGTGGTCGGCGACAGCGTCCCGGGCACGCCCTTCGTCGACGGCGGCGCCCGGCAGGACTTCGCGGTCGTGGCGGTCGGGCCCGTCGCCTCGTCCGGCGGCACGCTTCGTTTCGCCCGGCCGCGCTTCGGCTGCGACGGCACGGCCGAGCTGGAAGCGCTCGACGCCGACGCCGGGGCGTCGCTGGCGGTCCTCGTCACGACCGCCTCGGGCGACGAGGAGACGGCGCTGCTGGGCGCGCTCGGCGGCGGGCGCTACGCCGGCGGCGTCGCGCTGGCGTCGGGGCTGCCGATCGTCCGCGGCAACGGCCGGCTGGAGCTGGCCGACGGCGACGAGCTGACGGCCGTCTACCAGGACGCGAGCCCGCCGCACGCCGCCACCGCCCGCGCGCTCGCCGGCGGCGGGCAGGACCTCGCCGTCGCGCCCGCGGCCTTCGCGGGGGGCTGCGACGGGGACGGCTTCCTCGACGCCGGCGAGACCGGGGCGCTGACGCTGACGCTGGTGAACCCGGGCCCGGCCGACCTGCGCGGCGTGACCGCCACGCTGCGCTCGCCCGACCCGCGCCTGTTCGTCGCGTCGGCGTCCGGCTCGTTCGGGGACATCGCGGTCGGCGCCTCGGCCCCGGTCGCCACCCCGTTCGCCGTCTCGCTGCGCGACGGGGTCTCCGCCTCATCGGTCACGCTCGAGCTGGAGGTGCAGGCCCTGGGCTGGACCGTGCCGCGGATCGTGCCGGTGACGATCGATCTCGAGACCGACGAGGTCCGGACCCCCGGCAGCTGGACCGAGAGCTTCACGAGCACGTCGGGCGAGTGTTACGACGGCGACCCCGCGCCGACGCCGGGGGCGTGGTACTGGTTCGACGTCAACAAGAACTGCTCGACGACGGAACCGACCTGGAACCTCGGCCCCTGCTTCGGCTCGCGCCAGGCGCTGATCCCGTCCTGCACGGGGCAGCTGCTCAGCACCGCGTCGAAGGTCAACCACCGGATGGTCAGCCCGGCGATCGTGACCGGCGACCCCGGTTCGACGACCGTCCTGAAGAGCGTGCGCTTCCGCGAGAGCTTCCACCTCAAGATGAACGAGGACGGCCGGTCGTGCGAGCGGACGCTGGTCGAGGTCTTCACCAACCGCGACGGCCGCACCCTGCCCTCCGGCTACTACCGCGACCGATCCGCCGACGGGACCGACCGGACCGCGGATCTCGATCCCGCGCGGGTGGCGGAGTGGACGCTTCCGCCCGCGCCCGACGCGACGACCCTGCAGCTGCTGTTCCGGGCCGACATCGCCGACGGTGCCGACGGGTCGGTGTCCTGCACCAGCAGCAGCGGAGACGAGATCCGCTGGCGCGTCGACGACGTCGTCGTGAGCTGGGAGAACGTCCGCCGCACCGGCGACGCGACCGTGTGCGCCCCGGCCTGCGTCGCGCCCGCGGCGCCGGGCGGGGTCGGCGCGGCCGCCGTCGGCGACGCGGTGGTCGTCGGGTGGAACGCCGCCGCGGGCGCCCACCACTACGACCTCTGGCGCGTCGACGGGACGGGCCGTCGGTTCGTCGCCCGCGTCCTCGCGCCGGAGACGGCGGCGCTCGACCGGCCGGAAGGGCCCGGGCCCTTCACCTGGGAGGTCGAAGCGCTCGACTCTTCGGGGCTATGCGCCTCGCTGCCGGCGCCGTCGAATCCGCTCGCGCCGGCCGGCGCCTGCCGCGAGGCGCCTGCCGCGCCCGCCGTGCTGACCGCGAGCGACGCCGAGACGGCCGCGTGCGGCGTCGGCCTGGCCTGGAGCGCGGTGGCTTCGCCCTGCGGCGGGAGCGTGACCTACCGCGTGCACCGCTCGACCGATCCGGTGTTCCGTCCGGCCCCGGCGACGCTGCGCGCCGAGACCGGCGCGACGGCCTTCGCCGACTCGGCCCTGACCACCGGCTGGGACGCGCTCGGCGAGCCCGCGGGCGACAGCTGGACCTACGAGGTGCGGGCGGTCGACGCCGTCAGCGGGCTCGAGGGGCCCGGGACGCGCGTGACCGTGCGCGCGGGCGGGCCGCGGGTCCAGGGGACCTGGCTCGACGACGCGGGAGACCTTCGGCCGGCCAAGCTGGTCAACGTGACCACCGTCGACGAGACGGGCGCGGGCGCCGGCTGGTCGCGCAGCCCGATCGCGGTCCACCGCAGCGGGGGCTGGTCGTACTGGTCGGACGACGAGCCGCTGGGAACCGGGCGCTACGCTCCGCTGGCCTGCTTCGGCCTGGTCGGCCCCGAGCTCTCGCTCGACGCCACCGCCTCGCCGCGGCTCGTGCTCTACGCCAACTACAGCATGGAGCACCGCTGGGACGGCATGGTGGTCGAGCTCTCGGCCGACGGCGGGCCGTTCGCGCCGATCCCGCCGATCAACGGCTATCCCGGCACCTTCGCCAACACCACGGCGCCCCCCTGCTCCGGCGACGGCGGCGGCCAGGGCGCGTGGATCAACGGCTGCGACTACCCGCCGACGCAGGGCTGCATCACGGGCCCGGCCAACGGCGGGCTCTCGGGCTGGCGCAGGTTCGAGTTCAACCTGGCGGCGCACGCCGGCCGCACGATCCGCTTCCGGATCAACCTCTCCTCCGATTGCGGCACCGACGGCGGCGCCGTGATCGACGACCTCTCGGTGAGCGGGGTCCGGCTCCCGTCGGCCTGTTCCGCCGGTCCGTGCTGGCCGCCGCCGCGCTTCAGCGGCCTGCTCTCGGCCGAGGACCTCGACCCCGCCGCGGCGGGCGCGGTGCGCCTGGCCTGGGGCGAGGTCGTCGACTGGGGCGGTGGCGGGCCGGGACGCTTCGAGGTCTGGCGCGACGGCCGGCTCGCCGCCACGCTCGACCCGTCGGCGCGCGGCTGGGACGACCACGACGCCGAACCGAACCGCGACCACGCCTACCAGGTGCTGGCCCGCTCGGGCGGCGGCTGCGACCTCGCTTCGGCCTCGCCCGCGACGCTCGTCGCGCGCGACTGCGGGGCCCTCGACCCGGCGCAGCTCGAGGGCGCCCGGCTGACCGTCGACCGCTCTCCGGATGGCGAGCAGGTCGTGCTGCGCTGCGCGCCGATCCCGGGCGCGGCCCGCTACCGGTTCCCCTGGTCGCTCGACCCCGCGACGGTCGGCTCCGCGCCCGCCGCGCTCGAGTCGGGCGCACCGGAGGCCCGGCACCCCGTGCTCCTCGACGGCAACTCCTACTTCTACCTGGTCGAGGACGGTCCGGCCCCGGGCTGCCCCTAGCCCAGGGCCTGGCCCGCGGCCTCGCGGCCGGCG
>CAYZDB010000238.1:0-4970 GCA_964476985.1 uncultured Acidobacteriota bacterium
TAGACTGGCGGGCCCTCCGCAAGGACACCCGCATGGTCACCCGGCTCGAGATCGGGATCCGTCCCGGCTTCGTCGACAGCCTCGGCGAATCGGTGGCGAAGAAGATCCGCGACTACCTGCACGTCCCCGTCGGCCGCGTCCGCACGCGCGACGTCTTCCACGTCGAACCCGCGCTCGCCGCGGCCGACGCGCAGCGCGTCGCCGACGAGTTCGCCGGGCCGGTCGTCCGCGTCGGCGCGGTCGAGCGCCTGGTCGACGAGCCCTGCGACGTGGTCGTGTCGGTCGGCTACCGTCCCGGCGTGACCGATCCGGTCGGCAAGTCGGCCAAGGTCGCGATCGAGGACCTGCTGGGCCGCCCGCTCGCCGCTGGCGACGGCGCCGGGGCGGTCTACGCCAGCCGGCTCTACCTGCTCTGCGGCGTCACGCTCGAGGAAGGGCAGCGGATCGCGCGGGAGCTGCTGGCCAACGAGGTGATCGAGCGCACCTCGGTGCAGTACTACCGCGACTGGCTGGCCGCGCCGCCCGACCTGACCGTCCCGCACGTCGTCGAGGCGCCGCCGCACGCGGTCGAGGCGATCGACCTCGAGGTGAGCGACGAGCGGCTGGCCGCGATCTCGCGCGAGCGCCTGCTGGCGCTGTCGCTGGACGAGATGCGGACGATCCGCGACTTCTACCGCGAGGCCGGCCGCGACCCGCGGCGGCTCTCGCTGCGCCTGCCGCCGCAGCCGACCGACGTCGAGCTGGAGTGCCTGGCGCAGACCTGGTCCGAGCACTGCAAGCACAAGATCTTCGCGGCCGAGATCGAGTACGAGGAGCCGGGGCGGGCCAAGGAGACGATCCACTCGCTGTTCAAGACCTGCATCCGCGGCGCGACCGGGACGATCGACGCCGCACTGCGCGCGCGCCACGGGAAGAGCTGGCTGGTCTCGGTCTTCGTCGACAACGCCGGCGTGATCGCGGCCACGGAGCGGCACCACCTGGTCTACAAGGTCGAGACCCACAACTCGCCGTCGGCGCTCGACCCCTACGGCGGCGCGATCACGGGGATCGTCGGCGTCAACCGCGACCCGTTCGGAACGGGGCTGGGCGCGGACCTGCTGGCCAACGTCTGGGGCTACTGCTTCGCGCCCCCCGACTTCGCGGGCGAGCTGCCCAAGGGGCTGCTGCACCCGCGGCGGATCCGCGACGGCGTGCACCACGGCGTGATCGACGGCGGCAACCAGTCGGGGATCCCCTACGGCCGCGGCTGGGAGTTCTTCGACGAGCGCTACCTGGGGAAGCCCCTGGTCTACTGCGGCACGGTCGGACGGATGCCGGTGACGGTCGGCGGCCGCCCCGCGGAGGAGAAGGGCGCGCGGCCCGGCGACCGGATCGTGATGGTCGGCGGGCGGATTGGCAAGGACGGGATCCACGGCGCGACCTTCAGCAGCGCCGAGCTGACCGAGGAGAGCCCGGTCCAGGCGGTCCAGATCGGCGACCCGATCACGCAGAAGATGATGTTCGACTTCCTGCTGGAAGCGCGCGCGCTGGACCTCTACAGCTCGATCACCGACAACGGCGCGGGCGGGCTGTCGTCGTCGATCGGCGAGATGGCGTCGGCGCCCGGCGGCGCGCGGCTCGACCTGGCCGCCGCTCCGCTCAAGTACCACGGGCTGGCGCCGTGGGAGATCCTGCTCTCCGAGGCGCAGGAGCGGATGTCGGTCGCCGTCCCGCCGGAGAAGCTGGACGCCTTCCTGGAGCTGGCGCGGCGGCGCGAGGTCGAGGCGACCGACCTGGGCGAGTTCACCGACAGCGGGATCTTCCACGTGCTGCACGGCGAGCGGACCGTCGCCTGGCTGCCGCTCGCCTTCCTGCACGACGGGCTGCCGCCGATGAAGCTCGTCGCGCGCCACGCCCCGCCGTCCGGCCCCGAGCCGGCGCCGCTGCCGGAGCCGGCGGACGGCGCCGCGGGGGCGGCGCTCGCGGCGGGCTTCCTGGCGCGCCACAACCTGGCCTCGAACGAGGACCTGGCACGGACCTACGACCACGAGGTCAAGGCGCTGTCGGCGGTCAAGCCGTGGGTCGGCGTCCACCGCGACGTCCCCTCCGACGCCTCGGTGATGTTCGTCGACTACGACGACGCCACCGGCTACGCGCTGGCCGAGGGGATCTTCCCGCGCTACTCGGATCTCGACGCGCGGGCGATGGCCGAGGCCGGGGTCGACCTCGCGGTCCGGCGCGTGATCGCCGCCGGCGCCGACCCGGAGCGGATCGCGGCGCTCGACAACTTCTGCTGGCCCGATCCGCTGCCCGGCCCCTCCAACCCGGACGCCGAGCACAAGCTGGCGCAGCTGGTGCGGGCCTGCCGCGGCCTGCACGACATCTGCGTCGCCTACGGCGTGCCGCTGATCTCCGGCAAGGACTCGATGAAGAACGACGCCGTGGTCGGCGGCCGGCGGATCAGCATCCCGCCCAGCCTGCTGGTCTCGGCGATCGGGATCGTCCCCGACGCGCGGCGCGCGACGACGCTCGAGGCGCGGCCGCAGGACCAGGTGCTGGTGCTGGTCGGCGAGACGCGCGACGAGCTGGGCGGCAGCGAGTGGGTCGCGGCGCGCGGCGTCGCCAGCTATCGCGTGCCGGTCTTCCGGCCCGAGGCCTGGGCGGCGCGCTACCGTCGCGTGGCCGGCGCGATCGCGCGCGGCCTCGCCGGCGCGGCGCACGCCCCGGGGCCGGGCGGGCTGCTTCCGGCGCTGTTCCGGATGGCGCGGGCCGCCGACGCCGGGCTGACGGTCGACCTGGGGCAGCTGCCGGTCGAGCCGGCCGCGGGCGCGGGCGCGGGCGGAAGCTCGGGGGCGGATGCCGCCGCGGGTGCTCCTCCCGGCTGGGAGGCGCGGCTGTTCGCCGAATCGGGCGGGCGGTTCCTGCTGGCCTGCGCGCCGGAGCGGCTGGGCGAGCTGCTGGCCGCACTGGGCGACGAGCCGGCGGCGCCGATCGGGCTGTTCCGGCCGGAGCGGCAGCTGACGCTGACGCTCGCGGGGCGCGCGCTGGTCGACGCGCCGCTGGCGCAGCTCACCGCGGCGTGGAAGCACGCCGGCGAGGTGCGGGCATGAGCGGCGCGGTGCAGGTCCTGATCCCGACCGGTCTCGGACTCAACTGCGAGGCCGAGACGGCGCACGCCTTCCGGAGCTGCGGCGCCGAGGTCGACCTGGTCCACCTGACCGACCTCTTCACACGCCGCCACCCGCGGCGAATCGCCGACTACCGCGTGCTCGCGGTCGTGGGCGGCTTCGCCTACGGCGACCACATCGCGGCCGGCTTCGTGCTGGCGACGCGGATCCGTGCCCACCTGCGCGGCGACCTCGCGGCCTTCCTGGCGGGCGGCGGGCTGGTGATCGGGATCTGCAACGGCTTCCAGACGCTGGTCCGGCTCGGCCTGCTCCCGGGACCCGACGCCGGGCCGCACGACTTCGTGCCGCGCGCCGCGCTGACCAACAACGACCGGCTCGGCTACCGCAACGCGTGGGTCCGCATGACGGCCGACCCGGCGTCCCCCTGCCTCTGGACGAAGGGGATGGGGAGCTTCGACCTGCCGGCGCGGCACGGCGAAGGGAAGTTCGTCGTCGAGTCGGAGGCGGTGCTGGACCGGCTCGAGGCGCGCGGCCAGCTCGCGCTGCGCTACGCCGGCCCGGACGGCGCCCCGACCGTGGCCTGGCCCGCCAACCCCAACGGGTCGGCCCGCGGCGTGGCCGGGATCTGCGACCCGACCGGACGCGTGCTCGGCCTGATGCCGCATCCGGACGCGTTCCTGCACGCCTGGCACCATCCGGACTGGCGACGGAGCGACGACCCGGCCGGCCGGATCGTCCCCGCCGGGCTCGAGATCTTCCGCCGCGGGGTCGACGCCGCAGCCCGCGCCTGAGCCGCGCCGCGCGCGCCGGACGGGGCGCGCGGCGGGCGGTATCCTCTGGCCCGTGCTGTCGCGCGAAGAACGGATCCTGGCCGAGCTGCTGGTCTCGCGGGGACGCGTGCCGCGCGAGGTGCTGGAGCGGCTCGACGAGGACCGCGCCCGCTCGACCGGCGACCTCTCGCTGAGCGACCTCCTGGTCGGTCGCGGCCTGCTCGAGCGGGGCGAGGCCGAGCAGCTCGAGCGCGAGGCCGGCGCGCTCGATGCGGCGCTGGGCAGCGCCCAGCCCGGCGGCGGGCGGCTGGGCGAGTTCGTGATCGTGCGCGAGATCGGGCGCGGCGGGATGGGGATCGTCTACGAGGCGGTCCAGGAGCCGCTCGGCCGGCGCGTCGCGCTCAAGGTCCTGTCGGCCGCGGCGGCGCTCGACGGTCAGCAGATCGAGCGCTTCGCGCGCGAGGCCCGTGCCGCGGCGCGGCTAGACCACCCTGGAATCGTGCGCGTGATCACCTCGGGCGAGGCCGCGGGGCTGCGCTATTTCGCGATGGATCTGGTCGACGGTGCCGGCCTCGACCAGCGGATCGCGGCTGGCCCGCTCCAGCCGGGCGAGGCGCTGGAGATCGCGCAGCAGGTCGCCGCGGCGCTGGCGGCGGCGCACGCCGCGGGGCTGGTGCACCGCGACATCAAGCCCTCGAACATCCTGCTGGACCGCGAGGGGCGCGCTCGGCTGGCCGACTTCGGGCTGGTCCACGACCACGCGGCGGTCTCGATCACGCGCTCGGCCTCGGTGCTGGGGACGCCGGCCTACATGTCGCCCGAGCAGGCGAAGGGCGCGCCGGCGGCGCCGGAGCACGACGTCTACGCCCTGGGCGCGGTGCTGTTCGCGATGCTGGCCGGGCGGCCGCCCTTCCCCGGCGATCATCCCAGCGCGGTGCTGTAGCAGCTGCTCACGGTCCCGGCGCCGCGACTGCGCGAGGTCGCGCCGGAAGTCCCGGGTGCACTCGCGGCGGTGGTCGATCGCGCGCGCGACCGGAATCCGGGCGCGCGCTACGGGTCCGCCGCGGAGTTTGCGGCCGACCTGGAGCGCGTC
>CAYZDB010000239.1:0-3767 GCA_964476985.1 uncultured Acidobacteriota bacterium
GACCCGCGCCGCGGCCCAGTTGCGCGCGGTCCAGCTCTCCTTCCTGACGGTCGCGGCCTGGTGGGCGCTGTTCGCGATCCCGCTGCTGGCCTTCGTGCCCGAGCCGGGCGGCGCGGGGCGGGTCGGCCTGGCCGAGGCGCTGCGCCGCGGCCTGGCGCAGCTGCGCGACACCTTCCGCGAGATCCGGCGCTACCGCACGGTCTTCGGCTTCCTGGTCGCCTACTGGCTCTACATCGACGGCGTCGACACCGTGATCACGATGGCGGTCGATTACGGCAAGGCGCTCGGCTTCGCGACCCCGACGCTGATCAGCGCGCTGCTGCTGGTGCAGTTCGTCGCCTTTCCCTGCGCGCTGGCCTTCGGCTGGGCCGGCCAGCGCTTCGGGCCGAAACGGCCGATCCTGGCCGCGATCGGGGTCTACATCGTGGTCACCGCCCTGGCGACCCGGCTGACGGTCGAGCCGTGGCCGATCCTCGGCCTCCAGGTCAGCCCGTTCTACGCGCTGGCGATCCTGGTCGGCACGGCCCAGGGCGGCGTCCAGGCGCTGTCGCGCTCGCTCTACACCCGGCTGATCCCGGCCGACCGTTCGGCCGAGTTCTTCGGCTTCTACAACATGGTCGGGCGCTTCGCCGCGATCATCGGGCCGTTCCTGGTGGGCGTCGTCGGACGTGCCACCGGGAGCCCGCGGCTGGGGATCGCCTCGATCGCGCTGCTGCTCGTGGCGGGCGGGGCGCTGCTGGCCCGGCTCGACCTGCACCGCAGCTGACCGGCTAGGGGTGCCCCCAGCCCAGCTTGCTGCGCAGCACGCCGAAGAACGAGCGGCCCGGCCGCCGCACCAGCACCGACGAGAAGGGCGCGCGCTCGACCGTGACGCTCTCGCCCGGCAGCAGCGGGAAGGCGACCTGGCCGTCCATCGTGGCCTGGACCGTCGTGCGCGGGCGCCCTTCCGGCAGCACGACCCGGATCCGCGTCGTGCCGGGCAGGACGAGCGGGCGCTGCGAGAGCGAGTGCGGGCAGATCGGCGTGACCAGCAGGGCGTCGACCGACGGGACGACCACCGGTCCGCCGGCCGAGAGGCTGTAGGCGGTGGAGCCGGTCGGCGTCGACAGGATCAGGCCGTCGGCGCGGTAGTCGGTGACCCACTCGGCGTCGATGTAGAGCGAGAGCGTGAACAGCCGCACCGCGCTCGAGCTGGAGATCACGACGTCGTTGAGCGCCAGGTGCTGGTCGTCCGGCTGGTTGTCGTTGTGCGAGACGGCCAGCAGCGGCCGCCGCTCGAGCGGCGCCCGCCCGGCCAGCGCGGCCGCGAGCACGTCGTCGATCTCGTCGCAGCGCAGCTCGGTCAGGAAACCGAGGTGGCCGAGGTTGATCCCGAGGATCGGCGTCTCGCGGGCGCCGATCGCGCGTGCCGACGCGAGCAGCGTGCCGTCGCCGCCGATCACGACCGCGAGGTCGGCGCGGTGCGCGGCCTCCTCGCGCGTCAGGAAGGCGTCGAGCCCGAGCGTCCGCGCCGTGTCCTCGTCCGGCAGCGCCTCGCAGCCGAGCCGGTCGAGGCTGGAGAAGACCCGCCGCAGCACGGACGGCGCCTCGGGGTGCGGCTTGCTGAAGACCGCGACCGCACGCTGCTCAGGGGGCATCGCGCCGGACCTCCTCGGCGACCAGCCTATCAAAGGCGGCCCCCTCGAGCCCGGGTCCCCGGGCGGCGAGCAGGAAGACCTCGCGGTTCCCCTTCGGCCCGGCGACCGGGGAGGCGGCCACCGCGAGCGGCCCCCAGCCCGCGCCGGCCAGGAACTGCCCGACCCGCAGCACGGCCCGGGCACGGCGGTCCGGGTCGCGGACGACCCCGCCGCGGCCGACCTGGGCCGCGGTCAGCTCGAACTGCGGCTTGACCAGCAGCAGCAGGCGCCCCTCCTCGCGCATGAGCGGCAGGGCGGCGGGCAGGACCAGGGTCAGGGAGATGAACGAGAGGTCGGCGGTGGCCAGGTCGTACGGCGGGGCGGCCTGCTCGGGGCGGAGGTAGCGGGCGTTGCAGTCCTCGACGACCAGCACCCGCGGGTCGGCGCGCAGCCCCGCGTCGAGCAGGCCGTGGCCGACGTCGACCGCCGTGACGTGTGCCGCGCCGCGGCGCAGCAGGACGTCGGTGAAGCCGCCGGTCGAGGCGCCGAGGTCGAGGCAGCGCAGGCCGGCCGGGTCGAGCCCGAGCTGCTCGAGCACCGGCGCGAGCTTGAGCCCGCCGCGCGAGGCGTAGAGGCGCTCGCCGGCGGTGAGCTCGAGAACGGCCTCCGGTGCGACCGCGGTCCCCGCCTTGTCGATGCGCGTCCCGTCGACCCGCACCCGCCCCGCCAGCACCAGCGCCTGGGCCTTCTCGCGCGAGGGGGCGAGCCCGGCCTCGACCAGCGCCTGGTCGAGGCGCCGGCGCGGGGGGCGGGACGCCCCCGCCATCAGCGGCTCCGGTCGACGGCCGCGCGCACCAGGGCGGCCAGCGGCTCCGCGGGCGGCCCCAGCTCGGCCAGCTCCGCCAGCGCGTCGTCGCTCAGCCCGGCGGTGCGCCGGCGCGCCGCGTCGAGCCCGACGAGGGCCGGCCAGGTCGCCTTCCCCTGGGCCAGGTCCTTGCCCGCGGTCTTGCCGAGCTGCTCGGTCGACGCGGTCAGGTCGAGGATGTCGTCCTGGATCTGGAAGGCCTCGCCGACCCGCGCGCCGCAGCGCACGAGCCGGGCCCGCAGCTCGGGCGGGGCGCCGGCGGCGAGCGCGCCCAGCTCGAAGCAGGCAGTCAGCAGCGCCCCGGTCTTCATCCGGTCGATCCGCGCGACCGCGTCGGCGTCGGTCGGCTTTCCGGCGGCGGCCAGGTCGAGCGCCTGGCCGCCCGCCATCCCGGCCGGACCGGCCGCGGCCGCGAGCGCCGCCACCTGCTCCGCCACCGTCGCGCCGGGGAGCGGGGCCCGCGCGAGCAGCTCGAAGGCGCGGGTCTGCAGCGCGTCGCCCGCCAGGATCCCGAGCGCCTCGCCGTAGACCTTGTGCGTCGTCGGCCGGCCGCGCCTCAGGTCGTCGTCGTCCATCGCGGGGAGGTCGTCGTGGACCAGGCTGTAGGCGTGGATCAGCTCGATCGCGAGCGCGGCCGGGAGCGCAGCCTCCGCGCCGCCGCCGCAGGCCCGACAGGCTGCCAGCGTCAGCAGCGGGCGCAGCCGCTTGCCGCCGCCGAGCACCGCGTAGCGCATCGCGTCGAGCAGTTCCGCCGCCGCACCGGAAGTCCCGGGGGGCGCGGCCACCGCCTCGGCGAGGCCGCGCTCGACCAGCTCCCGCCACGCGGCGAGCGTCCCGTCGGCCGCGTCGGCCGCCGCCCCGCTCACGGCTCGTCCGCCGGGGGCTCGAACGGGACGACGGCCGGCTCGCCCGCCGCGCCGCGGACGAGCGCCTCGACCTTCATCTCCGCGGCCTGCAACTGGGTCTCGAGCGCGCGGGCCAGCGCGACCCCTTCCTCGAACAGCGCCAGGCTCTGCTCGAGCGGCAGGTCGCCCTGCTCCATCGACGCGACGATCGCCTCGAGCCGCGCCAGCGAGCGCTCGAAGCCGGGCTCGCCGCCGTCCGCCGCGGGTGCCGGTCCTTTCCTCTCCGCCATCCGTCTCCCTCCCTCAGTTCCTGCCGCGGCCGGCTGCGGCCGCGCTCACCCGGTGCCGCCGCCGGCCGGCACGTCGCCCAGCGCGCGGTACACGATCGCCGCCAACACCCCGCGCTAGAGCCCGACCGCCAGCCCATAGCCCGGCGCCCAC
>CAYZDB010000239.1:3777-4955 GCA_964476985.1 uncultured Acidobacteriota bacterium
CTCGAAAATCGGCTGGTTGCCGGACGCCAGCGCGCGGTCCACGATCGCCGCGAACGCACCGCGCTCGAGCCGGACCGCCAGCCGATCTCCGGGCGCCAGCGTCGCCGCGTCGCGCACCACCGCCGCGGGCTGTCCCTCGCGCGTCACCAGCGCGTAGCCGCGGGCCAGCACCGCCAGCGGCGACAGCGCGTGCAGCCGCCCGGCCAGCGCCGCGCAGCGGCTGCGCCCCGCCGCCAGCTGCCGCGCGGCCGCCACCCCCAGCGCCGCACGGCCGGCTGCGAGGCGGTGACGCCGGGCCGCGAGGCGGGCCCGCTGTCCCTCGGCGGCGAGCAGGCCGGCCAGCGCGGCCAGCGCGCGGCGCCGGCGCTCGAGCACCGCCCGCTGGGCCCCCTCGAGCCGCCGCTCGAGGTCGGCCGCGTGGGCCGCCAGGCGGCTCAAGGCCAGCGGGAGGGCGCCCAGGGCGCGGGCCCCGGCCAGCGGCGCGAGTCGGGCCCGCGCGCGGTCGATTCGGCGCCGCGCCGCCTGGGCCAGCCGGGCCGCCGCCGCGCCGACGCGCGCAGCCAGCTCGGCCTCGGCGCGGACCACCAGCTCAGCCGCGGCCGACGGCGTCGGCGCGCGCAGGTCGGCGGCGTAGTCGGCGAGCGTCGTGTCGATCTCGTGTCCGACGCCGGTGACGACCGGGGTCCGGCATCCGGCGACCGCGCGGACGACGCGCTCGTCGTCGAAGGCCGCGAGGTCCTCGCGCGCGCCCCCGCCGCGCACCAGCAGCAGCAGGTCCAGGCGCAGCCCGTCGGCCGCGGCCAGCGCGGAGACGATCTCCTCCGGGGCCCGGACCCCCTGGACCGTGGCCGGGACGATCAGCACGCGCGTCCCGGAGACGCGGCGCGCGAGCACGCGCAGCACGTCGCGCAGCGCCGCGCCGTCGGCGGAGGTCACGACGCCGATCGCGCGAGGGAAGGGGGGCAGCGGCCGCTTGCGCTCGGCGTCGAACAGCCCCTCGGCGGCCAGCCGGGCCTTGAGCTGTTCGAAGGCCAGCGCGGCCGAGCCGGCCCCGACCGGCTCGAGCGCCGAGACGGCGAGCTGGAACCGGCCCTGGACCGCGTAGACCGAGGGGAGCGCGAGCGCCAGGACCTCGAGCCCGTCGGCCGGCGTGAAGCGCACGCGCAGGTTCTCGCGCC
>CAYZDB010000240.1:0-4946 GCA_964476985.1 uncultured Acidobacteriota bacterium
GAGCCCGGTCCCCTCGTCCGCCACGAGGTCGCAGCGGCCCAGCAGCGCGCGCGCGGCCTCGGCCGTGGCCGGGCC
The DNA here is from genome assembly GCA_964476985.1 of uncultured Acidobacteriota bacterium. GTDB lineage: Bacteria > Acidobacteriota > Polarisedimenticolia > J045 > J045 > JALOKP01. The sequence goes on from CAYZDB010000240.1 coordinate 76, forward strand.
GACGGCGGCGATCGAGACGCCGGCCGGCACGCCGCCCGGCGCGAGTCGGGCCACGGCCTCGACCCCGCGCCGCGAGGTCAGCGCGAGCCAGCTCGCGCCGTCCAGCGCCGCCGCCAGCGCGGCGCGCGTCGGCGCGTCGTCGAGCGCCACGCAGACCAGGCACGGGAAGACGACGGGCCGGGCGCCGAGCGCCGCCAGGCGCTCCGCCCACGGCGCGGCGTCCTCGGCCGCGCGCGTCACCAGCACCGTCCTCCCGGCCACCGGGCTCACAGCAGCTCGCCTCCGTGCTGCAGCTCTTCCCACATCGACGCCGCCAGGGCCTCGGGGTCGGGTCCGCGCCCGACCGCGCGCACCAGCCGCAGGCCGCCGTCCACCTCGCGCTCGAGCAGCGCCATCATCTCGAGCAGTCCCCCGTCGACCGCCCGCGCCCAGGCGCCGAACGGGACCTGGCAGCCCCCTTCGACCAGCGCCAGGAGCGCCCGCTCGGCGCGCACCGCGCGGTGGGCGGCGACGTCGTCCAGCGCTTCGACCTCGGCCCGAACCGGCGCGTCGTCGCGCCGGACCTGGATCGCCAGCGCCCCCTGCGACGGCGCCGGGACGAAGACTGCCGGGTCGAGCCGGACCTCGACGATCCCGCCGCGGTCGAGCGCCACCGCCGGGTCGCGCGTCGCGGCGGTGCGGTCGAGCCGCATCAGGCCGGCTGCCGCCAGCAGCGTCGCGTCGAACACGCCGTCCCGCACCTTGGCCACGCGCGTCGGCAGGTTGCCGCGCAGCAGCTCGGCCCGGAGGTCGGGGCGGAAGTGGCGCAGCAGGGCCTGGCGCCGCGCCGAGGCCGTCCCGATCACGCCGTCGCGACGCACCGGGATCAACCCCTGCGCCGGTTCGTGCGCCTCGGGCCGGACCAGCAGCCGGTCCGCGGCGTCGACCCGCTCCGGGACGGCCGCGACCACCAGCTCGGCCGGGCTCTTCGACGGCAGGTCCTTGTAGGAATGAACCGCGACGTCGATCGATCCGGCGACCAGCGCCTGCTCGATCTCGATCACGAACACGCCGGGCGCCCCGACCTCGACGAAGGCGCGGTCGCGGTCGCGGTCGCCGGTCGTCTTGATGACCTGGACCTCCACCTCGTGACCGCGCGCCTCGAACATCCGCGCCACGTCGCCCGACTGGGCGAGCGCCAGCCGCGAACCCCGCGTACCGAGCCTCAGCTTCACGCGTCCGTCTCCTTTGACCCGACCCGCGGGCCGCCCGCCGCCCGGGCGGCCTCGCGCAGCTCCTCGGCCAACCCCTCGTCGAGCCCGGCCAGGAACGCCTCGACCGCCGGCACGCCCCCCTCGTAGGCCAGCCCCTTGATTCCCAGGGAAGGGATGTGCGCGAAACGCCGCGCCAGCAGCGCCGCCCAGGCCAGGATCGCCTCGCGGTCCTGGTCGCTGAGGTGCCCCAGTTCCTTCTTGAACAGCCGGTCGACCGCCTCCGCGGCCGTCTGCCGGTAGCGCCGCTGCAGCGCGCCGAGCAACGGGCCGAGCATCCGGTCGGCCATCGTCCGCCGCAACTCGACCAGCGCCTCGTCGATCAGCGTGCGGGCGTCGGCCAGCTCGAGCAGCCGCTCGCTGCGGTTGGCCTCGGCCTCCGCGATCACCTCTTCCATCCCCATCCGCGGCACGCCCGCCGCGCGGGCGTCGGCCGGGTCGACGTCGGGCGGCACGGCGAGGTCGATCACCAGCGGCGGCTCGCCCGACGGCGTGCGGGCCGCGATCCGCTCCAGTTCCGCGCGCCGCAGCACCGGCTCCGGCGAGGCGGTCGCCAGCACCAGCGCCTCGACCGCGGCGGGGCGGCGCCGGAACTCGTCGAGCGCGGCGGCGCTGCCGCCGATCTCGCGCGCGAACTCCTCGGCCCGCTCGAGCGTGCGATTGACGACCACCGCCGGCCACGGCGTCTCGGTCATCGCCTTGCCGCACTTGATCGTCATCGGCGAGACGCCGACCAGGGCGTAGGCGCCGCCGGTCCGGTCGAGCCGTTCCTTCAGGTGGTCGATCGCGATCCCGGCCAGCGAGACGTGCCCCTCGCTGACCGCCGTCCGGCGGTGCACCAGCGCCGCGACCCGAAGCGCCTCCTCGAAGACCAGCGCGAGCCGCGGCCCGGCGAGGCCGAGCGTGCGCGCCAGGTCGAGCGCGCCCCGGACCTGCCCGGCGATCTCGGTCTCCCCCGCGCGCGCCGAGTCGAGCCCGGCGGCCACGACGAAGAGGTGCTCGACCGCTCCTTCCCCGGCCCAGGCGTTGAAGGCCCGCTCGGCCTCGCCCGGGTACGGGACCCGCCCCTCGAGCGCGGCGAAGAGCCGCGGCCGATAGGCGGCCAGCGGCGTCTTCCCGTCGCCGACGAAGGCGATCTCGACGCGGTTGCAGGTGGCCAGGTAGACCAGCTCGTGGACACCCGCCTCGCGCGCGATCTCGGGGAGCCGCCGGGGCCGCTCCTCGACCGGGATCGTGAAGCGGGCGAGGGCCTCCGGCCCCCCCTTCCGCCACGGGATCCCGATCACGCCGATGCGGTCCATCCGGCTCCTCGCGCCCGCTCCTGCCCCCCCGCGGGGAGAGGATTACCACCGGGCAAGCCGAGAAGTGTCACAGATGTGTCAGCGGGCGACAAATCGCCCCCCGGAACGGCCCTCCGCGGCGCGGGGCTGCCGCGCGGCTCAGGGGCAGACCGCGATCTCGGCGTCCCGCTTGGGGCTGCCCCAGGTGCCGGGGCTGGCCCCGACCCGGGCCCGCGCCAGGTAGTAGTAGCCGTCCCCCACTCCCGGGGCGGGCGTGAAGTCGGCGTAGGTCGTCCCCGGCTGGTTGCAGGAGAGGCTGGCCGTCGCGGCGAAGCTCTTCGAGGAGCGCAGCGTCGAGAGCAGGCCACGCGCGATGTCGTACCCGGTCGCGTCGGCGGTGACGGCCCAGCGCAGCGTGCTGCGGTTGCTCGGCGGCAGGTCGAAACGCAGCAGCGAGACGTCGTTGATCGCGCCGGCCCGGGTGAAGTAGGTGTAGAAGAGCTGCTTGCTGCCGACCGTCCGGAGTCTCGCGTAGGCCGCGAGCGTTTCGTTGGCGGCGTTGCCGGCGACGACCGGCAGCCCCTCGCTGCGTCCCGCGATCGGCCGGCGGATCGGCTGCGGCTGGGTGTAGCTCACCCCGGCATCGTTCGAAACCGTGTAGTAGACCCGCCACGCGACGGCCGGTCCGTCGCGCAGGACCCGGCGCAGGCGGCCGTTGGGGATCGCCGCCAGGTCCCACTGGTCCGAGCCGGCGAGCAGCGAGCGGTCGGGGTGCGTTTCGTTCCCGGTGATCCGCAGGTCGGTGCCGAAGCTCGTGCCGCCGTTGGTCGAGCGGTCGGCGTAGTAGTCGGAGAAGGACCACTCCCCGAAGGCGTCGGGATCGCTCTCGACCCAGCCGGTGTGGTACTGGTTCGCCGCCGCCTCGGTGATCAGCGCCGGCAGCGTCAGCAGCCGGCCCGCGGGCGGGTTGCTGCCCCGGATCGCGACCGAGTTGCCCCAGGTCGAGCCGCCGTTGGTGCTCTTCGCGAAGCCGACCCGCCCGGTCAGCGTGTTGCTGCGGTGCGTCAGGAGCACCGCGCCGTCCGACTCGGCCACGCCGAGCGACGGCTGGCAGTTCCCGGCCGCCTTGATGTCGGCGGCGGTCCCCCAGTTGGCGCCGCGGTCGGTGCTGCGCCGCTGGCGGATCACCGAGGTGCCGCAGTTGCCGGCGGCGTCGTCGAAGTTCGTGTCCCAGGCGATCCAGACGCTGCCGTTGCGGGCGGCCAGCGAGGCCACGCGCGTCGGCGGCGCCGGGCTGGGGATCGGCGCCAGCTCGAGCGGCGTCGAGAAGGTCGTGCCGCCGTCGGTGCTGCGCGCGTAGTAGACCGCCAGGCTGGGCCGGACCCACATCACGTGGATCACGCCCGCGTCGTCGACCGCCATCGAGGCGGTCCACTTCCAGAAGACCGGGCTGTTGACGGGGGTCGCGGTCGTGGCGGCCCAGGTCACCCCGCCGTCGGTGCTCTTGACGACCCAGAGGTTGCGCGGCGCGGCGGCCGGGTCGATCGAGGCCGGGTCGGCGGTGCCGACCAGCACGTAGAGGGTCGACCCCGACTGCGCGATCCCGAGCGGGAACTTGTCGTAGTCCGACGCCGGCTCGAGCCCCGGCAGTTCCGACTCGGGCCCGAAGGTCAGGGGTCCGCCCTCGGGGAAACTGTCGCAGGCGTCCCCCAGGCCGTCGCCGTCGGCGTCCGCCTGCGTCGCGTTCGCGGTGTAGACGCAGTTGTCGCGCTCGTCGGGGACGCCGTCGTTGTCGTAGTCGCCGGGCGCCGCAAACGCGGGCGCCAGGAGAAACGCCAGGACGCAGGCCGCGAGGGCGCCCACCGCGATCGGGTGCAGCGAGCGTGAAGATGGCGACAACGGACCTCCTACCCGGCCGGAGCGCACCTTCCCCGGGGGTGCCCGGCCGGCGTCCGTCCCCTTGGTTTACCGCGAAACGCCCGAGCCGCAACCGGCCGGCCCGCCCCGCCCCGGTCCCGGGCGTCCGCGGGCGTTCGCCACGGCGGTACACTGCCCGCGATGTCCGAACGGCCGCAGGTCCCGTCGCTGGAGAGCGCCCTGCGCGCGCTGGGCGCCGTCCGCGGGGATCTCGCGCGCCGGGACGACGCCGAGCCGGACGCGGTCCGCTGCCTGGCGTGCGCCCACCGCTGCCTGCTGCGCCCCGGCCGGGCCGGGATCTGCAAGGTCCGCTTCCACGCCGACGGGGGGCTGCTCGTCCCGTGGGGCTACACCGCGGGCGGGCTGACGCCCGACCCGATCGAGAAGAAGCCGGTCTTCCACGTCCGGCCCGGCTCGGGCGCGC
>CAYZDB010000241.1:0-963 GCA_964476985.1 uncultured Acidobacteriota bacterium
CGCCACGACCACGCGGTCGGTTCCGGGCGGAACCTCGGCCGCGCCCCGCGCGTCCCAGGCGCGGACCTCGAGGTCGGCGCGCGCCAGCAGCGCGGCCCAGCGGGAGAGGCCGGCCTCGCCCGGCGCGGACGGGTCGCGCTCCCCGTGCCCGGCCGCGAAGCGCACCACGGGGCGGCGGGCGCGCGTCACGGCGCGGACCGCGCCGAGCAGCGCCTCCTCCGCGCGCAGCGCGCGGACCGCGGGAGCGCCCTCCCAGGTCACGGCCCCGTCGTAGTGGACCAGGTCCTCGGCGCGCAGCACGCGGCGCCGCGCGCCGCTCTCGACGACCAGCGCGTTGACGCTCTCCCGCAGCGGATCGAGCCCCAGCTCGCGCAGCCGCAGCGGGGCGCGCAGCGGATCGACCTCCTCGAACGCGATCCGTCCCGGCGCGGCGGCAGCGAGCGTGGCCGCGACGGTCCGCAGTTCGGCGACGGCGTCCGCCGGCAGCTCGGCCGAGGCGTGGAGCAGCGAGACGACGCGGACCGGCGCGGGCAGCGCGGCCAGCGCCTCGGCCGTCCCCGGCGAGAGGGTGTAGAGCCGGGTGGCGGTGAAGTCCCAGGCCGCCTCCCAGCGCAGCGCCGCGGCGTTGCCCAAAACGAACAGCGCGAGCGCAGCGAGCGGGGCGGCCCACCGCCGCCCGCCGCGGCCCGTCCCGCCGCGCAGGCGCTCGACCAGCGCCGCCGCGAGGACCGTGAAGAGCACCGTCCCGGTCAGCGGGTAGACCAGGCGCCGGGCCGCGACGAACCCGCGCGAGAACTCGTCCATCGTCGCCACCAGGTCGAGCTGGTCCCACCCCGCCCGGGCCGCGGGGCTGGCCGCGATCGCCCGCGCCGCCAGCGGCAGCGTGAACAGCGCCACCAGCAGCACGAAGCCGAGCGCCGCGGCGACGACCTGGTTGCGGGTCGAGGCCGAGGCGAGCAGGCA
>CAYZDB010000241.1:973-4946 GCA_964476985.1 uncultured Acidobacteriota bacterium
CGACCAGGACGAGGCCCCCCAGCCCGGCCGCCGCGGCTGCGAGGTCGAGCCGCCCCACCGCCGCGAGGACCGCGAGGAAGAGCGGGAAGGGGGCCAGCAGCGCGAGGTAGAACACCGCCGCGCCGAGCAGCTTGCCCGTCGCGAGCTCGCGGGCGCTGACGGGCGAGGCCAGCAGCACCTCGATCGACCCGGTCTGGCGCTCCTCCGCGACCAGCCGCATCGCGACCAGCGGCAGCACGACCAGCAGCGGCAGCCAGAAGAGGGTGGCGGTGAAGAGCGCGCGCTGGACCTCGAGCAGCGGGGCCGAGCCGATCCCCGGCAGTGCCAGCAGCGTGCTGAAGGCGTAGCCCAGGAGCGCGCTCGTCGCCGCGAGGACGACCCAGGCCAGCGGCTGCTGGAACAGCGAGAGCAGCTCGCGCCGCGCGATCTGCGCGACGTGCGCGAGGGCGCGCGTCATCGCGGCCCGCCGCGGTCGGTCGCGGCGAGGAACGCCTGCTCGAGCGTCGGCAGGCGGTGCGTCAGCTCGCGCAGCGCGATCCCGCGCGCGGCCGCGGCCCGGCCGATCGCCTCGCGCAGGTCGCCCGCCGCGGCGTATTCCAGGCGGCGCCAGCCGTCGCCCAGGTCGGTCTCGGCCCGCGGCGCGCCGAACTCCGCGAGCGCGGCCGCGAGCGCCGGCGCGTCCTCCGCGCGGCACTCGACGCGCGTCGCCGCTCCCACCGTCCCGGCCCGCAGCGCGTCCACCGGGCCGCAGGCCGCGACGCGGCCGCCGTCCAGGATCACGACCCGGTCGCAGGCCTGCTCGACCTCGGCCAGCAGGTGAGAGGAGAAGAGGACGGCGCGTCCCGGCGCGAGCGCGCGGATCAGCGCGCGCGTCTCCGCGCCCTGCTGCGGGTCGAGCCCGGCCGTCGGCTCGTCGAGCACGAGGGCCGGCGGCCCGCCGAGCAGCGCCGCCGCCAGCCCGACGCGTTGGCGGAAGCCGCGCGAGAGCGCGCCGATCGGCGTGCGCGCGGCGTCGGCCAGGCGGCAGGAGGCGAGCGCCTCGTCGATCGCGCCGGCCCGGCCGCTCCGCGGCAGGTCCCGGATCGCGGCGCGGAAGGCGAGGTACTCGACGACGCGCAGCTCGGGCGGCAACGCGAGCTGCTCGGGCAGGTAGCCCAGCCGGCGGCGCGCCTCCGCGGGGCGTGCCGCGAGGTCGACCCCGTCGAGCCGCACCGTCCCCTCGTCCGGCCGCAGCACCCCGGCGACGAGCCGCAGGGTCGTCGTCTTGCCGGCGCCGTTGGGGCCCAGCAGCCCGAGCACCTCGCCCGGCGCGACCGCGAAGCCGACGCCGTCCACGGCGCGCACGCGGCCGAAGCGGCGCGAGAGCCGGTCGACCTCGATCACCGGGGCGGCCCGGGCCCGGGCTCCGGGGCCGGCTCGGGGACCGGCAGGCGCTCCGGGGCGTTCCAGGTCAGCGGCGGGATCTCGTCCTTCACGGTCGTGCCGAAGAAACGGTACCCCTGGTAGGTCAGGACCTGCCGCGAGACGGTGCGGCGCTCGTCCTCGTGGACCAGCTGGAAGGTCAGCAGCTCGACCCGCGTCGGGTAGGTGTAGCCCTCGTGCTCGAAGTCGAACTCGACCGTCAGCTCGACGCCGAGCGGCGGCGGCGCGAAGGCGATGCCGATGAAGCGGAAGGCGGTCAGGTAGCGCGCCAGCTCGGTCTCGAGCCGCTCGTCCTGCAGGCTCGGCCGGGCCACGACGCGCACCATGTTCCCGGTGCGGTACTCGACCTCCGCGGTGCCGGTCCACTCGGTGATCCGGCGCTGTCCCGCGACCGGCGCCGAGGTCATCCACGAGACCGGGATCGCCAGCTTGTAGGGCGTGGTGTGCCACTCCCCGACCTGGAACCGCAGCGTGGAGCGGATCCCCGGCCGGAAGACCTGCGTCCACAGCATCGCCTCGGGGAAGGGGAGGTCGACCCGCTCCTCCTTCGTCTCGCCGGGGCGCGTGCGGAAGGCGCGGAACCCCTCCGGCCCCGCCCCCTCGCGCACCAGCAGGTACTCGTAGGTCTCGACCTTCTCGCGCTTCGCTTCCTCGCCCTCGTAGCGCGCCTCGCGCACGCTCTCCTGGACGGAGAACCCCAGGGCGCGCCGCGCGTAGCCGCTCGACTTGGCCTCGAGTACGCGCGCCAGCTCCTCGGGGAGCGGTGCCCAGGCCGGGACCGCCGGCGCGGGATCCCCGGTGCGGGACGGGCCGGCGCCCGCGGCCAGCAGCAGCGACAGGGCGGCGAGGGCCGCGGCCCGCGACCTCACGCCCCGCCCCGGCGGCCGATGAACGAGTGGCCGGCCGCTTCGCGGTGGATCGCGCGCAACGCCGCCAGCGCGCCGCGCCCGAGCTGCGGCGCGATCCGCGCCGCCTCGAGGTCCTGGTCGGTGGCCGAGACGACCGTGTTGTCGGTGCAGAGCGCGACCGGGACGCCGGCCTCCAGGAAGCGCACGATCGGGTGCGGCGCGCCCTTCGCGACCGCCCCCGTCTGGTAGTTGGAGGTGGGACAGCACTCGATGCAGACCCGGTCGCGCGCGAGGCGCTTGAGCACGGAGCGGTCGGCGACCGCGGTGCAGCCGTGCCCGATCCGCTCCGCGCCCAGCTCGTCGAGCGCCTGCCAGACGTAGTCGGGGCCGGCCGCCTCGCCGGCGTGCACGGTCAGCCCGAGCCCCCCCTTGCGCGCGATCTCGAAGGCCTCGCGGAAGAGGCGCGGCGGGTTGCCGCGCTCGGGGCCGGCGATGTCGAACCCCACCACGCCGGTCCGCTCGTGCAAGTGCTCGGCCTCGGCGATCGCCTGGCGCGCCAGGATCTTCGCGATGTGCGGCCCGTGCTGGCGCATCGCGATCACGACCAGCCCGCAGCGCACGCCGGGGTGGGTCTTCTGGACGTGGTTGAAGCCGGAGAGCACGGCGCGGATCGCCTGGCGCACCGTCAGCCCGGCGTAGGTGTGGATCACCGGCGAATAGCGCAGCTCGAGCACCTCGACCCGGTGCGCGACCGCCTCGCGCGTGATCGCGATCGCGGCCTCGCGGACGTTCTCGTAGAACTGGGTGATCCAGAGCGGGTAGTGGAACTTGTCGAGGTAGGAGAGGAGCGAGCCTTCCTCCCCCTCCTGCAGCACGAGCCGGCGCCGCATCTCGTCGATCGTGTCGACCGGGTTGAGCCCGTGCCGCCGCAGCAGGCGCCACTGGGTGCGGAGCGGGATCGAGCCGTCGACGTGCTGGTGCAGCTCGACCTTGCGGAGCGACCGGATCGACGCGGGGATCCCGGTGCGGCGGGCCGCCATCGGCTCAGCGGTCCGCGGCTTCGTATCCGGCGGGCAGGCCGTCCGGGGCGCGGTCCGCGCCGGGAGGCTCGACGGTCAGCAGCGCGGCCCAGCGCGGCCGCCCGGGCGGGATGCCGACGAGCCGCAGGTTCGCGGCGCCCTGCCCGCAGTCGGTGCAGTCGGGATTCGTCTGCCAGTGGTGGCGGAAGACGCAGTCCTTCATGTTGTACCAGACGCGGAACTTCCAGCAGTAGAAGTCGTCGCGTGGACCGCGCGGGCCGCACTGCACCGGCACACCTCCGGGACGGGGCGGCAGGATAACAAACGGCCCGGGACGGGGCCAGAATGGGACGCGATGACGGCGCCGCCTGCGAGCCGGGACCGCGCGCCCGCCCTGCGGCGGGCCGGGATCGCGTGCGCCGCGGCCCACGCGCTGATCGCGTGCTGGGCCTGGCTGCCGACGCTGCGGCACGGGGCCGGCCAGGCCGACGCCGTCGGCGCGGCCTACGCGCTGCTGCTCTCGGCGATCGCGGCCGGGGTCATCGCGGCCGGCCCGGCCGTCGCGCGCCGCGGGACGCGGGCCGCCGCGGCCTGGCTCGCGGTGGCGGTCCTGGCGCTGCCGGTCGCCGCCTGGCTCGCGCGGCGCTCGGCCGAGCCGCGCTTCCGCTACGAGGTCGCGCTGTC
>CAYZDB010000242.1:0-4933 GCA_964476985.1 uncultured Acidobacteriota bacterium
CTGGTCGACCTGCTGATGATCCAGAAGAAGATCCACCGCGGCGTCTTCGCCGTGATGGACGGGACCTTCGCCGGCGACGGGCCGGGGCCGCGCTGCATGCTGCCGCACGCCAAGAGCGTCATCCTGGCCAGCGCCGACCAGGTCGCGATCGACGCCGTGGCCGCGAAGCTGATGGGCTTCGACCCGCTGTCGATCAAGTTCATCCGGCTGGCGCACGACGCCGGACTGGGCTGCGGCGACCCGCGCGAGATCGAGATCGCCGGCGACGCCGGGGCGGCCGCCGAGAACTGGCACTTCGACGGGCCCTACAAGAAGATGACCTTCGCCTCGCGGATGCAGCACCGGATCTACTGGGGCCCGCTCAAGGGGCCGATCGAGTGGTCGCTCAAGACGGTGCTCGCCCCCTGGGCCTACGTCGCGAGCGTGGTCTACCACGACAGCCTGTGGTACCCGCTCAAGGCGAAGCGCGCGATGAGCGCGGCGCTGGCCTCCGAGTGGGGCCGGCTCTTCCAGAACTGGGAGACGCTGACGCCCGACGCGCAGGGCTTCCCGCAGGTCGGAGACGCGCCGGCCGAGTTGAAGACCACCGGCGCGGCCGCCTTCGCGCGCTCGCTGGGGATCCTCGGGACCTGCGTGCGCGAGGCGCCGGAGTTCGCGGCGCGGCGGCGGCGGGCGGCGCGCTAGCGGATGGAGCGCGGGGGTCGCGAGCGGTTCGGGCTGGGGACCGTCACGCTGCTGTCCGGGGCGCTGGCGGCGATCTCGCCGCTCCTCACCGACGCCAACCCGTGGACCCTGATCGGCCTGCTGCTCGCCGCGACCGGCGCGATGCAGGCCTTCCACAGCTTCCGCCGCGTCGACCCGGCGGAACGCCGGTCGGCCTACTGGTCCGGCCTGACCTCGATCTCGGCCGGGCTGCTGGTGCTGGCGGCCCCGCTGCTGGTCGCGCAGGGGCTGGTGCTGCTGCTGGCCGGGATGTTCGTGGTCGAGGCGGCGCGAGGATTCGCCGCCGTGGCCCGCGGGCTCGACGACCGGGCGGAGCGGCTGCGCGGCATCGCCGGCGCGGTGGCGAACACCCTGCTCGCCATCGTGATCCTCGCCCTGGGGCGGCGTTCCCCCGAGTGGGCGATCGCGGTCACGGCGGGACTGCGGATCGTCATGTCCGGCTGGAGCATGGTGACCGCCCCGGTCCACGCGCTCCGGGAGGCGGGCGACGCCGTGCTGGCCGAGCTGGACCTGCCCGACGATCCGCGCGCGCGGGCGGCGGCCGAGGAGGTGGTCGAGGCCGAGGCCCGCCGGCGGCCGATCGACCGCGGGTGGATCGCCGCCTTCGTCCTCACCCTGTTCGCGATCCACGTCGGGCGGATGCAGGCCGACTGGACGGTCGTCGGCCTGATCTCGCCGCTGTTCGCCGTGCTCGGCGATGTGCTGATGGCGCTGCTCATCGCCTACGGCCTGGTGATCCCGGCCCGCGCGCTGCTGCGCCGCCTGCTGCGCCCCGTCGCACAGCGGGCCGCGGGACGGGTGCTCGCCGCGCCGGAGGGCCGCGGCCCCGCGCACCGCCTGCTGGGCTGGCTGCGCCGGGCCTGGCTGCGCCAGCGGCTGCACGATGCGGTCCAGTCGCGCTACGCCCGCTACTCCGTGCCGGCCGCGCTCGTCTACGGGCTCCAGACCGGCCTGCCGATCGTCGCGGTCCTGGTCGCGACCGTCCCGGTCTGGGGAATGAGCTGGTACTTCGACTCGGAGAACTGGGCGGCCGGGATCTACAACTCCTGGGCCGAGCACCGCACCGACACCTGGCGCGCGGCGATGGTCCGCGCCGTCGAGTCGACGGTGCCGCCGCCGGCCGGCCTGCCGTCGCGGTTCGCGGTCGCGCCCGACGGCGCGACCGGGGGCGCCGACTTCTCCTTCCTCGTGATCGGCGACACCGGGGAAGGGGACCCCAGCCAGCGCGTGCTGCAGGACCGCTTCCAGTCGCTCGCGGCGCGCGAGGACGTGAAGTTCCTCGTGATCTCTTCCGACGTGATCTACCCGACCGGCGCGATGATCGACTACGAGACGAACTTCTGGCTCCCCTTCAAGGGGGTGACCAAGCCGGTCTACGCGATCCCGGGAAACCACGACTGGTACGACGCGCTCGAGGGGTTCAACGCGACCTTCCTGGCCGAGCCCGCGGCGCGCGCGGCGATCGAGGCCCGCGTCGCCGCCGATGGCCGGCTCTCGGGGACCACGCCCCGGCGGGTCGAGTCGCTGCTGCGGCAGGCGGCCTGGCTGCGCTCGCAGTACCGCGTTCCGACCGGCCTCCAGCAGGCCCCGTTCTTCGAGCTGCAGGCCGAGCGCTTCGCGCTGATCGCGGCCGACACCGGCGTCGTGAAGAAACTCGACCCGGCGCAGCTGGCGTGGTTCCGCGAGGCGCTGGCCCGGGCGCGCGGGAAGTTCCGGATGGTGATCCTGGGCCACCCGGTCTTCGCCGGCGGCGTCGACGCGACCGCGGGGTACGAGGCGTTCGCCGCGCTGCACCGGCTGCTGCGCCAGGAGGGGGTCGAGGTCGTGATGGCCGGCGACACCCACGACCTGGAGTACTACCGCGAGGAATACTCCGGTCCGGGCGGCGGGCGGTCGATGCACCACTTCGTCAACGGCGGCGGCGGGGCCTACCTGAGCCTCGGGACCGCGCTCGACTGGCCCGCGGACCCGCCGACTCCAACCTGGGCCTACCACCCGACGACGCGGCAGGTGGTCGAGAAGACCGACCGCTTCACCAGCTGGTGGAAGCGGCCGCTCTGGTGGTGGACCCGGGAGTTCAAGGCCTGGCCCTTCTCGGCGGAACTGCTCTCGGCGGCCTTCGACTACAACGTCGCGCCCTTCTACCAGAGCTTCGTCGAGGTCCGGGTCGAGCCGTCGAGGGGCCGGGTGCGGCTGGTTCCCCACGGTGTGCTCGGACCGCTGACCTGGGGCGAATTCGACGCGTCGGCTGGCTTCCGTCCGCCCGGGGCCGGCGCGGACGAGCCGGTCGTGTTCGACGTCCCGATGCCGGGCGGCGGGCTCTCGTCTCCCAACTAAACGAGAGCCGCTCCGGGTCAATCCTTGACGTGGATCAATCCGCCGCGGCCGGAGCGGGGATAAGCTGCGTTTCCCCCCGGAGCCTCCCGCGATGAGCCGGACCCGAACCGCCGGGATCGTCCTGGTCGTCCTCGTCGGCGTGCTCGCCGGCGCGGGCGCCTACACCTTCCAGTCCGCCAAGGGCCTGTCGTACTTCAGCAGCGACCCGAAGTCGTGCGTCAACTGCCACGTGATGAACGAGCAGTACGACGGCTGGCTGGCCGGCTCGCACCACGGCGCCGCGGTCTGCAACGACTGCCACATGCCGCACGCGCTGGTTCCCAAGCTGGTGACCAAGGCGCGCAACGGTTGGAACCACTCCAAGGCCTTCACGCTGATGAACTTCCCGGAACCGATCCAGATCACCCCCGCCAACCGGGCCGTGCTCGAGGCCAACTGCCGCGGCTGCCACGCCGACCTGGTCTCGCCGCTGACCGACGCCCACGGCGGGTTCGACCTGGAGCGCGGCTGCACCCATTGCCACCTCCACTCCGGCCACGGGCCGGTGCGCTGAGGAAGGACCCCGCCATGAACGGTGAGCGCAAGAGCATGCTGTTCTACACGGCCCTCGCGGCCGGAGTGGCGATCGCGACGATCGCGGTCATGCTGCTCTTCCAGAACATCACGGAGCGCAAGGTCGAGTCGCGCTTCACCTCGGTGCCGGTGGTGACGATCACCGAGGAGATCGTCGACCCGGCCGAATGGGGCAAGAACTTCCCGTCCGAGTACGACTCCTACAAGCGGACCGTCGACGTCCAGCGCACCAAGCACGGCGGCAGCGAGGCCTTCCAGAAGCTCGACGACGACCCGCGCTGGCGCGTGATCTTCTCGGGCTACCCGTTCGGCGTCGACTACCGCGAGGAGCGCGGCCACGCGTTCATGCTGCAGGACCAGCGCGACACCGAGCGGGTCAAGCAGTTCAAGCAGCCCGGCGCCTGCCTGCACTGCCACGCCTCGGTGACCGACGCCTACATCAAGGTGGGGCTGCAGAACGGCGCCCCCGCCGGCGCGGCGAACCGCGAGGCCCAGCTGATGAAGGGCTTCGAGCTGGTCAACAAGATGCCGTACGCCGAGGCGACGCAGCTGGTCAAGCATCCGGTCGCCTGCATCGACTGCCACGAGCCGGTCTCGATGAAGCTGCGCGTCACGCGCCCGGGCTTCCTCAACGGGATCCGCGCGCTGGCCGCCTCCGCGGAGCCGGTGCCGCACTTCCCGTCGATCGAGAGCTGGCGCAAGGAGGGGCGGAAGGGCGAATACGACCCCAACGCCCTGGCCGGCCGGCAGGAGATGCGCTCGTTCGTCTGCGGCCAGTGCCACGTCGAGTACTACTTCAAGCCGCCCGACAAGTACCTGACCTACCCCTGGCACAACGGCCTGAAGATGGAGCAGGCCGAGGCCTACTACGACGAGGTGGGCTGGAAGGACTGGGTCCACAAGGAGGACGGGGCGCCGGTTCTCAAGGCTCAGCACCCCGAGTTCGAGATGTGGAGCCAGGGAATCCACGCGAAGAGCGGAGTGACCTGCGTCGACTGCCACATGCCCTACGTCCGCGAGGGGGCGCGCAAGGTGACCGACCACCACGTCCGCTCCCCGCTGCTCAACGAGGCCAAGGCGTGCCAGGTCTGCCACCGCCGGACCGAGCAGGAGATCAAGGACCGCGTGGTCGAGATCCAGGACCGGACGAGGGCCCTGATGCTCCGCGCCGAGGAGGCGACCGTGGCGGCGATCCAGGCGATCGCGGCGGCCCAGGTCGCCGGCGGCACGGACGAGTCGCTGGCCGCGGCCCGCGCGCTGCACCGCAAGGCGCAGTGGCGGCTGGACTACGTCGCGGCCG
>CAYZDB010000243.1:0-4927 GCA_964476985.1 uncultured Acidobacteriota bacterium
AGCCGCCGTCGTCGAGCCGCTTCAGGCCGCCGGGCTGCGGACCGAGCCAGATCCGCCCGGAGCGGTCGGCGTACACCGCGGCCACCGCGTCGCCCGGCCAGCCCTCGCGGGCGCCCAGCGTCACCACCGGCGCGTCGCGCAGCCGCAGCAGGCCGGCTCCACCCGCGGCGGCCCAGAGGTTGCCGTCGCGATCTTCGAGCACCGCGTTGAGCTGGGCCCCGCCGGGCGCGAGCGGGAGCGACTCGACCCCGCGCGCGCCGGCGCGCACGAGGCGGCCCGAGAGGGTCGCGAGCCACAGTCCGTCCGGCGTCGCCGGCGCGATTCGCGCGGCGTCGTCGGGCGTCGCGCTCCAGCGCCACGGCACCTCGGTCCACGACAGGCCTTCGGCGCGCAGCAGGCGGCCGGTCCCGGTCGCGGCCCAGACCGTCCCGTCGCGGTCGGCGGCCAGCGTGCCGATCCGCTCGTCGGCTGCGAGCGCGACCTCGAGCACCGTCCAGCTCCCGTCGGCCAGCACCGCGACGCGGCGGCCGTTGTCGAGCAGCGCGAAGATCCGGCCCGCACCGTCGGCGGCCAGCTCGTTCACCCCACCCGGGGCGGTCCCGAGCGGCGCGAGGCGATCCCCCTCGACCGCGCCGACCTGCTCGCGGAACGCGACCAGGACCCGTCCGTCCGGCGTCCGGGCGAGCGCGGAGACGTTGGCGTCGGCGTGCCCCTCCGGGAAGGCGAGCGCCGCGAAGCGCCCGTCCCGGAAGCGCGCCAGGCCCGCCGTGGTCCCGACGAAGACCGACCCGTCGGGTGCCGCGAGCAGGCGGCGCACGAAGCTCGAGGGCAGGCCCGGCGCGGACGGTGCCCGGTAGACGACGAAGCGCGCGCCGTCGAAGCGGGCGACCCCTTCCTCGGTGCCGACCCAGAGGAACCCCGCCGCGTCCTGCGCGAGGTCGGCGACGGCGTTGGAGGGGAGCCCCTCGCGGACGGTGTAGCGCGAGAGCTGGGCCCAGCTCAGCGGGCGGTCGGGGACGAGCGCCGCGGCCGGCCGCGGCGCGAGCGCCGCGAAGGCCGCGAGCGCCGCCAGCGCGACGGTGCGCACCCAGCTTCCGTTTCCCCCGCTCCCGCGCCCCGCCCCGGCCATCGCTGCCCGCCCCGCTCTCCCGATCAGCGCGCCCGCGCCAGCGCCTTCTCGAACTGCTCGGTGAAGCGCTTGGGCCCGATGTACCCGCTCCACGACGCGAGCGGCGTCCCGGTCGCGTCGGTGAGCACGAAGAACGGCACGCCGCTCGCCCCGTACTTCATCGCGAGCGGTCCGCCCTCGCGCGTGTTGGCGTTGACCTTCACGAAGGCCACCTTCTGCTGGAGCGCGTCGCGCAGGGCGTCATTGCGGTTCACCTCACGGGTGAACGACCTGCAGGCGCCTCACCCGGGGGTGTAGAAGTCGATCAGGATCGGCACGCCGCGCGCCGCGGCGTCGGCCTTCGCCTCATCCATCGACTGCGGGTGGGGGAAGTCGGGGACCTCGCCCCCGCAGGCGGCTGCGAGCAGCAGGCCCAGGAGGAGGACGCCGGCCCCGGCGGTCCGGGCGGCGCAGGACGGGCGGAACGGTCGGGGCGATCGCGTCACGGCATTCCTCGCCCGGTCCCGGCAGCCTGCGCGGCTCCCGCACCGGGTGGGCCATGATACGGGCCGCCGCGGGCGGCGCCAGAGCCCGTCGACAGGGCGGCGCGACCCGCCCCAGAATGCGCCATGCCGATCTTCCACGTGCTCGGGGCCCAGGGGGGCCGCGAGCGCTACCACCAGCTGCTCCGCACCGTGTGGAGCGTGGCCACGCTGCTGGCCCTGGTCGCGGGCTTCGCGGCCGCCGGCCTCTACCTGCTGGACGACCCCTCGCTCTCGATCGGCACGCGGCTGACCAACGCGTTCTGGAACACCGCCAACACCCTCACGACGATCGGCGACTACACCGACCTGGACCTGCGCCAGAAGTTCTTCCTGCTGGCGTTCATGTCGATATTGCTCGCGGTCGGCACCTATTCCATCTCGAGCCTCGCCGGCATCCTCTCCTCGCCCGAGGTCGTCGCGTTCCGGGAGAACCGCAGAATGGACCGCAAGCTCGATGGGCTCTCCGGCCACGTCGTCGTCGCCGGGTACGGCGAGGTCGGCGCCCTGGTCGCCGCGCAGCTCCGGCAGCGCGGCGAGACGGTGGTGGTCGTCGACGAGTCCCAGGCCCTGGCCGAGGCGGCGTCGGCCGCGGGGTTCCTGGTCGTCAAGGGGATGGCCGAGCACGAGGAGACGCTGACGGCGGCCCGGATCTCCGCGGCGAAGGCGATGCTGATCGAGATCACCGCCCCGGGGGAGAGCGGCCGCAAGCTGTCGATGACCCTGATGGCCCGGGCGATCAGCCCGACGCTCTACATCTCGGTGCTCTCGTCGGTGCCGGCGGGCGGCAAGTGGTTCAAGCACGCGGGGGCGAGCGAGGTGCTCTACGTCGACAGCCTGATCGCCGACGCGGTCGTCTCGAGCTACTCGAAGACGGGGCCGCGGTCGTGAGCGTCTACGCGCGGGCCCCGCTCTCGGTCGACGACGGGATCCCGATCTACTGCGGCGACAGCGCCTTTCGCAGCAACTACGACGCGATCTACGAGCAGGTCTTCGAGCAGATCGAGGCCGGGCAGGACCCCAACGAGGAGGCCGTCCGGCTGGAGATGGAGCGCGCCACCGTCGACCTGATCCGGGAGTACGCGAAGGGCGGCCGGATCCTGGACGCCGGGGTCGCGATGGGCCGGATGCTCTCGCAGCTGCCCGACAGCTTCGAGAAGTACGGCTTCGACATCAACATCCCCTGCCTCAGGCTGGCGCAGGCCCGGGGGGTCGACGTCTGCTGCGCGATGGTCGAGGACCTGCCGTACCGCGAGGGGGCGTTCGACGCGGCGATCATGAGCGACTTCCTCGAGCACGTGCTGGACCTGAACCTGACGGTGCGGAACGTGCTGGCGACGCTCCGGCCGGGCGGCCTGCTCTTCGTGCGCACGCCGTGGCGCGAGGACCTGTCGATCTACCTCCGGGACGACTACCCGTTCCAGTACCACCACCTGCGCAGCTTCGACGAGCACGGCTACCGGCTGCTCCTGGAGAAGATCTTCCCCTGCAAGGTCCTGGAGCACCGGCTGATCGGCTACTCGGTCTGCCCCGAGCGGCGGAAGTGGATGGTCCCGTTCTGCGGCCGCGCGACGAAGTACTCGCGCGCCGTCAGCCAGGCCCTGCACGACCGGCTGATCCGGCTGTTCTACCTGCCGCTCAAGATCGTGCTCGTGGCGCAGAAGCTCTGACGCGCCCGGCGGGCCCGGGGGCGGGGCCGCACCTACGAGGCAGTCGACGGCCCCCGGCCCATCTCGCGCAGGAACAGGAAGTGCGAGACGACGGCCCCCAGGAACGACGAGTGCGCCACGTAGCGCACGCCGTGCCGGGCGCTGACCTCCTCGACGATCCGGGCCAGCGCGGGGTAGTGAACGTGCGACACCCGCGGGAAGAGGTGGTGCACGACCTGGAAGTTGAGGCCGCCGAGGAACCAGGTCAGCACCGGGTTGGAGCGCGCGAAGTCGACCGTCGTCCGGACCTGGTGCACCGCCCACTCGCTCTCGATGCGGGCGACGTCGGGCGGAAGATCGGGGTGCTCGGCCTCCCGCACGCTGTGGGCCAGCTGGAAGACGACCGCGAGCAGGAAGCCGATCGTCATCATCGTCGCGAGGTAGACGACCAGGACGATCCAGAGCGGATGGAACAGCGCCGGCACCAGCAGGGCCAGCGAGAGCGCGAACGTCTTGCCGCCGATCAGGCCGACCAGGTCCCAGCCGCGCGGGCGCGGGAAGCGCTGCGGCCCGATCCGGCCCCGGGCGACGCGGACGAAGTCGTCGACCAGCTGCCACTTCAGGGCGACCGTCGTGTAGAGCGGCCAGATGTAGAGGTGCTGGAAGCGGTGGAACCAGAGGTGGCGGTGGGCGGGGGAGAGCCGGCCCAGCGTGCCCAGCTCGATGTCGTCGTCGACTCCGGCCAGGTTGGTGTAGCTGTGGTGCAGGACGTTGTGCTTGAAGCGCCAGACGTACGAGCTGCCGCCGATCGCGTCGAGCGCCATCGCCGTCAGCCGGTTGACCCAGCGGCGCTCCGAGAAGGCGCCGTGGCCCCCGTCGTGCTGGATCTTGAAGCCGATCGCGGCGACGGCGCAGGCCAAGGACAGGGCGGCCAGGGCGACCTGCCACCAGGTCCCGGCCAGGAAGACCAGCGCCAGGTAGGACCCCGCGGCCCAGCCGGCGACCACCAGGGCGTCCAGGTACATCCGGAACCCGCCGCGGGGGGGGCGCCCGGCCCGGGCGAAGTAATCGGCTGCCCGGGCCCGGAGTTCGGCGTGGAAACCCTTGGGGGACGCGAACTTGAGCGGGGTCGGGGGGGGTGTGGGGCGGGGGCTACCGGCGGCCATCCAGGGGTCCTCGGGGGGCCCTTACCGGACCCGCGAAGAGGCTAACACTTTCCGGGGATGGCGCCCGGCCCCGGAATCCCCCATACTCCCGGGGTTCGTGGCAGTCCCAAACATCACCGGTGGTTGCATAGTGCGCTTCCGGGTAACGCGAGGGTCCGCCAAGAGATCGGCGGTTGCGCCCGAGGCGCTCCGCGAAAAGAGACAGGAGCAGTCGCTATGCCTACCGGTACCGTGAAGTGGTTCAACGACGCGAAGGGTTACGGGTTCATCACGCAGGAGAACGGCCCGGACCTCTTCGTCCACCACACCGAGATCGTTGGCTCCGGCTTCCGCTCGCTCTCCGAGGGCGAGAAGGTCGAGTTCACGATCACGCAGGGCCAGAAGGGCCCCCAGGCCAGCCAGGTCAAGAAGCTCGGCTGAGCCTCTTCCCAAGCTGATCCCGCAGGGCGCCGGTCTCCGGCG
>CAYZDB010000244.1:0-4917 GCA_964476985.1 uncultured Acidobacteriota bacterium
GATCGTACACGGTGGACATCGCGGCGCCCTCCGGCTACCGGAATCGGGTCGCGGGGGTGACGCTCGACGCCCAGGGACGGTTCACGCTGCCGGAGAGTGCGCTCTCGCCCCTGGAGTCGAACGCGGTCCGGGTCCGGAAGGACGGCCAGGTCGGATCGGGCTATTCGGCGCAGGTCTCCGTGGCGTACGATCCAGCCGTGACGGCGACCTCTCCCAACCCGGTCCGAGCGCTCTCGATCCACTGGGCTTCGAACAACCTGGTGGTGCGCTGGAGCTTGGCCCAGGACACGGGAAAAGCCCAGCGCCTGTTCTTCCGATCCAGCGATGGGCTGACGACGGTGCTGCTGACCCCGACGGCGCTGCCGTCGAGCGTGCTGTCGTACACGCTGGCGTCGCAGGCGCTGTCGGCGCCCTGTGGCGCGCTCCACTTGGAGACCCTCGAGGTGGCGGCGAGCCCGATGGCCGGTCTGCCCTCCGCGGACGCCGGCGAGCAGGGGATCGACACGAACCCCTGCCCCGGTGGAGGGTCGGAACCGCCGGACCCCCCGGCAGGGCCGGCTTTCGTCAACTGGTACCACCACCGCGACCACCTCGGGACGCTGCGGAACGTGACGGACGAGGCGGGCTACGTGGCGGTGGGGTACGACGACTACCCGTACGGGGCGCGGATGCCACAGAGCGCGACGCCGTCGGTCGGGGGAAGCGCGCGGCAGTTCACGGGGCACGAGCGGGACCTGGCGACGGGGCTGGACTACATGGGGGCGAGGTACTACTCCTCTTCGCTTTCGCGTTTCCTCAGCACAGATCCGATCGTGAAACCCGGTAGAAACCTCGCGAATCCCCAGCGGTGGAACCAGTACGTGTACTCAGCGAACAATCCGCTGAAGTACTTCGATCCCGACGGTAAGGACTACGTGGTTTCCACTAAGCAGCCCTGGACCGTCTCTGTGACGGTCAACGTCGTGCTCGTGGGCAAGGACTTCACGCCAGCGCCGTCACTCGCGGCCACTTTCGAGAGTCAGGCCAATGCCGTGTGGGGCGGGGGGAAGCCATTCACCTCCGCGAAGGATGGCCAGCAGAAGACCTTGGACGTCAAGGTGAACGCGACCGCTGACCCCTCCAAGTTCTCGGCGAAGGACATGCCGAACGTTGTGACAGTGAGCGGCTCGGGGAAGACCGAGATGACGACTGGCGACACCGGAACGCTCAACACGGGCGACCTCTCAAACCCCAACGTGGTTCCTCATGAGGTAGGACACATGGTCGGGATGACCGATCAGTACGACCCAGCAACGGGGCAGCCGAACCAAGGCGCCGAGGGAACGCTCATGGGTGATCCCAATAACCCCTCCGCCACGCTTACGCAGGGAGAGGTCGACGAGGCCGGAAACAAGGCCCAGTCGGAGGCCGACAAGCTCAAGGAGAAGAAACCATGAGCACGTCCCGCACAACTCGACCCAACGAGTGCAAGTGCCGTCACGCCGCAGTGCTCGGAGGCACCTTCGCGCCTTGGCTGGCGGGGCTGCTTACGGTGATCGCGCTTGCGTGTCAGGTCGCGATTGGTGGAGATGCGTCGGCATCGGCTTTGGTCCTGAGCGTTCTTCCCGAAGTCCGAGAGGTTCCGGGCGAGCAACTGGTAGGCGTGCACTTCGAGCTCGAGAACAGGGGGAAGGAGCCGGTCTACATCTGCCAGTGGCCTGGGATCGCCTTCGGTGGCGCTTGGAGTACCGCCGATGGCGAAACGCAGGGCTTCGGTCCAGGATCCCCATCCAGCCGTCCCCTCTCGCGCAAGTACTTCATCGAGCTCAAGCCTGGAGAGGCGCTCCTTGGGCACGGCACAGTCCGGGTCTTTCCGAATAAAGCTGGGGAGATCCTCTTGGTCGGCCGGTATCGGTCGGGCGACATGGGCCGAGGATTCGGAGTTCAAGCATGGACAGGAGAGATCTTGTCCGATCCCGTGCGCATCGGAGTGCCCAAGAGATAAGGACCGCTGCTCCCGCGCTGGCTAACCGGGTCTTCGGCCGACGCCGCCCTTTGCGCCTTGCGGCGCTCCGGGACGAGCGCGGCCGAAGAAGCGACCAATGTTCGGTGTCAGGTCCTGGTCGTGGGTGACCGGTGAAATACAACATCCTAAGGTGATGTCGGCCGCCAACCTCGCAACGGCGACACTTCGGAAGGGCGCCGCCGAAATGAACTACCCCGCGACCGCCCGTCACGCCCGAGTAGGCACCGACTTCGTCCCGTTGAGCAGGTAGTCGAGCAGTTCGCGCACCGGGCGGATCTGCTCGCCGAACGGCAGGCTCTCCGAGCCGCGGAAGAACAGGCCGCGCTCGACGTCGCCGCGCAGCGCCGCGGCCAGCTGGGCGTCGATGCAGAACTGCCCCATCTTCGCGATCCCGTCACGCAGGCCGCAGTGGGACAGGCAGTTGAAGGCCGAGGCGCAGCGGTCCCGGAAGCGGCCGGCGCGCTCCTGCAGCCGCGACTCCATCTCCAGGTAGCGCTTCAGCCACGGCGTCAGCACGGCGCGCGCCGGCAGCCCGGCCGCGCTCATGAAGGTGACGATCTGCTCCGGCCGCGCGCGGGCCAGCACGCGCTTGAAGTTGGGGTGCGCGTCGGACTCACAGGTGACCGCGAAGGGGGTTCCGACCTGGACCGCGGCCGCCCCCATCGCGAGCAGCTCGGCGACCTTCTCGTGCGAGTTGATCCCCCCGGCCGGAATCAGCGGTATCGCTTCCCGTTCGATCCCGAATTCCCTCCATAGATCGAAGGCCGACTCGAGCACGCGCCGGAAATCGAAGCGCTCCTCGCCGACGTCTTCGGCGCGAGCCACCCCGAGGTGGCCTCCGGCGTAGCGCGGGTGCTCGATCACGATCGCGTCGGGCAGGCGGTTCTTGCGCATCCAGCGCTTCACCAGCACGCCGATCCCGCGGGCCTCGGAGAGGATCGGGACCAGCGCGACCTCGGGGTGCTCGGCGGTCAGTTCGGGCAGGTCGAACGGAAGGCCCGCCCCCATCACGATCGCGTCCGCGCCGCTCTCGCACGACTGCCGGACCAGCTCGGCGTGGCTGGTGACCGCCTTCATCACGTTCACCGCGACCAGCCCCTCGCCCTCCGCCACCGCGTGCGCGGCGCGGATTTCGCGGTCCAGGGCCTCGCGGTTGGCGACGTCGATCCGGGCCTGGTCGCGGCAGTCCCGCGTGCGGGCCAGGAGGTCGGGGTGGTGGTGCCGCAGGTCGATGCTGGCGATCGTCCCGACCGCCCCCTCGCGGGCCACGGCCCCGGCCAGCCGGTGCGAGGAGACGCCGACCCCCATCCCCCCCTGGACGATCGGGAGGAGCGACTTCCCCTTCAGGCGCAGGCGTTTCAGCGGGGAAGGGGTCATCGGGAGGGGCCGTCCTGGGCGAAAGTCAAGCCAATGAACCGGGCCGCGGCGAAGAAAATCGAACGCGGTCGACCACCGGATGATAACCCGAACCGGCCCCGGGCGCGCTCCGGGCGGGTCGGGGCGGCCGGCGGGGCCCCCCCGGCGGCCCGCCCCCCCCCCGGGGGGCGGGCGGCCGCGCCCCGCGTAGGCCCCCCCCCCCCGGCGCCCCGCCGGCCCGCGTGGGGAAGGACTGACGCGCGCTACTTCGGCCGCCCCTCCAGGTCGACCCGCTGCGGCGCGGGGAACCCCGCCTTCTCGAGCTGCGGGACGACCTGGGCCGCGTCCCCGACCAGCACGACCGTCAGCGCGCCCCAGTCGTACAGCCCGGACGTCGCGTCGGCGTTGACCGCCGCCAGCGTCGCCGCGTCGAGCGCCGCGAGCTGCTTCGCGAGCGCGTCGAACGGCCGCTGCTGGACCACGAAGCCGGCGAAGACCTCGGCCGTCGCGCTGGTCGTGGCCACCGCCTCGACCAGGTCGTGCTTGGCGGTCTCGCGGGCCTTGGCCAGCTCCTCCGCCGTCACGTCGCCGGACGCCAGCGCGGCGAACTCCTTGCGGAACTCGCCCAGCGCCGCGGCGGTCACCTCGGTCTGGACCGACGCCGACGCGACCAGCAGCGGCTGCGCCCCGTCCTGCGAAAACTGGCTGCGCGCGCCGTAGGTGTAGCCCTTGTCCTCGCGCAGGTTCTGGTTGAGGCGCGAGGTGAAGCTGCCGCCGAAGAGGGTGTTCAGGATCGCGCGGCGGCCGCGGCCGCTCTCGTCGGCGGGGGCCACCGGGCGGGCCAGCAGGATCACCGTCTGCGGCGCGCCGGGGCGATCGACCAGCAGGATCCTGCCGCCGGGGACCGAGGGGACCGGCGCCGGGCGCGGCGGTGGGGCCGCCGCCCCCGCGGCCGGCTTGGCCTTGCCGAAGCGCGCCTCGAGCGCGGCCTGCAGCGCCGCCGGATCGAGGTCGCCGGCGAAGACGAAGCGCGCCCGCGCCGGGTCGACCAGCTTCGGGTAGGCGGCCTTCACCTGGGCCAGCGTCAGCCCGGAGACCGTCTTCTCGCTGCCGTCGGCCGCGCGCCCCCGCAGGTCGTCCGGCCCGAACAGCCCGGCCAGCGCGACGAGCTGCGCGACCTGCGTCGGGCGCTCGGCGCGCGCGGCGATTCGCGCCAGCGCCAGCGACTTCTCGCGCGAGAAGTCGGACTCGGCCAGCGCCGGGCGCAAGAGCGCGTCGGCGAACAGGTCGAGCGTCGGGTCGAGGTTCGCGGAGAGGCCCGAGACGCCGGCCACCAGCACGTGCCGGCTTCCCTCGGCGGCCATCGAGGCCCCCAGCGTCTGGACCGCGTCGGCGAACTGCGCGGCGTCCTTGCCGCCGGCGCCGGAGGTGAGCAGCGTCGCCAGGAGCGGCGTCAGCCCGGCCTCGCCGGGCGGGACCGCGCGCTCGCCGCCCTCGAAGGTCGCGCGGCCGGTGAAGAGTCCGGCGCCGGGGACCGGCACGAACGCGACCTCCGC
>CAYZDB010000245.1:0-4912 GCA_964476985.1 uncultured Acidobacteriota bacterium
CGTCGAGCCGCGCCGCGTTCGCCTCGAAGAGCGCAACGGCGGGGCCGGGGCGGCCTCCCTCCAGGTTCGCCGCGATCGCGCCGACGACCAGGTCCTGGCGCGCCGGGTCGAGCACGAGCGCCTGTTCGAAGAGCGCCAGCGCCTGCGCGCGCGCCGGGTCGTCCCACGTGATGTCCCAGCGGTAGAACTGCGCGGTCGCGCCCGGATCCAGCGCCTGCCCGCCGGCCCCGACTCGCGCGCGCTCGTAGCGCGACGCGTCGAAGACCCTGGCGCGGTGGGTCGCCTCGCGCAGCCGGCAGTTGCCCTCGAAGACCAGCAGGTCGGCCGAGGGCGGCTGCTTCGGCAGGGCCGCGAGCCGGGCCAGCAGCTCCGGGCACTGTCCCGCGGCGAGGAGGCCGCGCAGCTCGACGATCGTCTCGGGGCTGGCCGCGCGGGCGGCGGGCGCGGGCGCGGTCGCGGTCGCGGCCGCGGCGGGGACCAGGGACCAGGCGGCCGCCAGCAGCGCGGCGAAGAGGCGGGACAGGCGCTTCAGCATGACGTCTTCTCCATCGAGCGCGCCCCAGGTGCCGCCGCGAGGCGGGCCAGCGCGTGCTCGAGCACGAGGTCGGGGCCGAGCCCCGGGAACTTGTCGTCGTCGTCGCGGGCGGTGGGGTGCGGCGGGGCGAGGATCACGTGCCCGTCGCCCCACGGGGCGTTGAGGACCGGGTCGGTCGGGCCGTAGATCGCGACGACCGGGGCCCCGGCCGCCCACGCGAGGTGCATCGGCCCGGTGTCGCCCGAGATCACCAGTTCGGTCCCGCCGAGCAGCGCGGCGAGCGGCTTGAGAGGCAGCGGTGCGGTCGGGACGACGCGCCCGCCGGCCGCCTCTCCCAGCGCGCGCGCCGGCTCCTGCTCGCCCGGCCCGGCGACCACCGCGACCGCGAAACCACGGGCGGCCAGGCCCGAGGCGATCGCCGTCCAGCGCTCGGCCGGGTAGCGCTTCCAGGCCTGCCGCCGGCTGCTGAACGGCGCGATCGCCACCAGCCGCGCCCCCGCCGCGATCCGCGCGTGCTCCGCCCGCGCCGCCTCGCGGTCCTGCGGCGAGAGGGCGAGGTCGGCGACGAGCGGCCCGTCCGCCGCGCCCGCGGCCCGCGCCAGCGCGGCGGCGCGCAGCACGCGCGAGACCCGGGGCTCGGGCAGCAGCACCCGGTGCGTGGCGAAGCGGTGGCTCCCCTCGCGGTCCTGGGGCGCGTCGAACCCGAACCGCACCGGCGCGCGCGAGGCGCGGGCGACGAGACCGCTCTTGAAGGAGCTCTGGAAGTCGAGCGCGAGCGCGGGGGCGAAGCGGGCCAGCGCCCGCGTGAAGCCCCGCAGCGTCCCCAGCGCGGCGAGCGGGCGTCGCCACGCTGCCCCCTCGAGCGCGCGGCGCCCGAGCGCGAGCACCTCGTCGACGTCCGGGTGGCCCGTCACGAGCGGCGCCGCGCCCGGCTCCACCGCCCAGCCGATCCGCGCCGCCGGCCAGCTCCGCCGCAGCAGGCGGACGGCGGGAAGGGTCCGGACGACGTCGCCCACGGCGCCGAGCCGGACGACGAGCAGGCGCTCCGGGGCGACTCCGGCGCCGAACGGGGACGGGGGCGTCATGGGATCGGGATTATCCGGCGCGGCGGCGGCGGCGGCCACGCGGCGGCCGCGGCTTGACCCCCGGCCTCCGGGTTTGGCACCCTTGCGCGTTATCTGCCACCCCTCCCGGAGGAAACGCCATGCCGCCGATCGAGTCCTGGCTGCTCGAGGTCCTGGCCTGCCCGAGGTGCCACGAGAAGGTCGCCCTGACCGCCGGCGGTGACGGGTTGCGCTGCGCGCGCTGCCGCGTCGTCTACCCGATCGAAGACGGAATCCCCCAGATGCTGCCCGAGTCGGGGCGGCCGGAGGCGGGCGGCACCAAGGACAAGCAGTGACGGGGAGCGAACTCCTGGCCGCCGCCGGGCGCCTCGCGGGGCGCCGCGTGCTGGTCGTCGGCGACGTGATCCTCGACCGCTACGTCGTCGGCTCGGTCGAGCGGATCAGCCCCGAGGCCCCGGTCCCGGTCGTCCGCTGGCTGCGCGAGGAGTCGCGCGCCGGCGGGGCGGCCAACGTCGTTCACAACCTGGCCGCGCTGGGGTTGCGCCCCAGCGTCGTCTCGGCGATCGGCGACGACGCAGCCGGCGACGCCCTGGCCGTGCTGATGGCGGGCTGGGGGGTCGACGCCGGCGGGCTGGCGCGCGTCCCCGGGCGGCCGACGGTCGAGAAGACGCGGGTGCTGGCGCGCCACCAGCAGGTGCTGCGCCTGGACCGCGAGGACGACTCGCCGGTCCCCGCGCCGACGGCCGAAGCGGTGCTCGAGCGCGCGCTCGGCGCGCTCGATGCGGCGGACGCGGTGGTCGTCTCGGACTACGCCAAGGGGCTGCTCGACGGGCGCGTGCTGGGGCCGCTGCTGGAGGCCGCGCGGCGGCGGGGCACCCCGGTCGTGGTCGATCCCAAGGTCCGCCACTTCGGCCTCTACGCCCCGGCGACCGTGATCACGCCGAACACGCTGGAGGCGGCGGGGGCGACCGGACGGGAGATCCGCGGCGACGAGGACGCGGCCGCCGCCGCGCGGGCGATCCTCGACCGGCTGGCGATCGACGCGGTCCTGCTGACCCGCGGCGAGCACGGGATGCTGCTGCTCGAGCGGGGCGGGAGTCCGCGCTTCATCCACGCCCGGGCGCGCGAGGTCTACGATGTGACCGGGGCCGGGGACACGGTCGTCGCGGCCCTGGCCGCGGCCCTCGCCGCGGGCCTTCCGCTGGCGGCCGGGGCCGAGCTCGCGAACGCGGCGGCCGCCATTGCGGTGGGGACATTGGGGACGGTGGCGGGATCGTTCGACGAGCTGCGGACCGCCCTGGACGCGGGGGGCGCATGAGGGATGGCCCCGGCACCCCGCGGGGAACAGATTCTCCCTCATGGAACTGCTCGTTGGAGAGGTGAAGGTGGCCGGAGGAGATCCCGTTCCCGCGAGGATCGCCACGGAAGGGCGTCTCGAGGGGATGACCGTGCCCGAGCTGCTCTGGCGCCTGGCGCTGGAGCGGCACACGGGATCCCTCGTGCTCGAGCGGCCGGGGGTGACCAAGACCCTCGCGCTGCGCGACGGTCGCGTCGTGTTCGCGACCTCGAGCGATCCGGAGGACCAGCTCGGCCCGTTCCTGCTGCGGCGGGGCGAGGTCCGCCTGGGAGCCCTGCTCGAGGCGGACGCGCGGCTCGACGGAGGGCGCCGGCTCGGGGAAACGCTGGTCGAGCTGGGCCACCTCGCGCCGCCGGCTTTGCCGCGGGCGGTGCAGGAGCAGGTGCGCGAGATCGCGCTCTCGGTCTTCGGCTGGCGCGACGGCGCCTGGCGCCTCACCCGCGCCGCGCTGCCCGTCCTCGAGCCGGTCACGCTCGACCTGGCGGTCGAGGACCTGGTCCTGGCCGGGACGCGCCGCGTCCGGGACTGGAACTGGGTGCGCCGGGTGGTCGGCGGCAGCCGCGCGGTCTACCGCGCGACCCCGGCCTCGCGCGGCGACGTGCTGGGGCTGGGCCTGACCGAGCGGCTGATCCTCGAGCAGCTGCAGCTCCCGCTGCGCGTCGAGCAGCTCTGCAGCGCGGTCTACGCCCCGACCCACGACATCTACCGCGCGCTCTGGGCGCTGGCGATCACCGGTCGCGTGGAGCGCGTCGAGCGCAGCTCGCTCGGCGACTACGCCGCGTCCGAGCACGAGGGGCCGATCTCCCGGGCGGGGATCGGCGACCTGCTGCTCGACCTCGCCGCGCGGCACTTCGACGGCACGCTGCGGCTGTTCCGCGACGCCGAGGAGGGGGCGCTCTTCCTGCGCGAGGGCCGGATCGAGTTCGCCTCGACCTCCGACCAGGAGCAGAGCCTGGCCGCGCACCTGGTGCGCCGCGGCGTGATCTCCGACCGCGACCAGGACGAGGCGGTGCGCCAGCTGATCACCGGCAAGCGGATGGGGACGCTGCTCGCCGAGCGCGGCGTGCTGCTGCCCGAGGACGTCGACCGCTTCGTGCGCGAGCAGGTCATGGCGGTGGCCCGCGGCCTCGTGCTGTGGGACACCGGCGAGTACGAGATCGAGCCCGGCGTGACGGTCGACGAGTCGATCGTGCTCGGGATCGCAGCCGAGGACCTGGTGGTCTCGGCCTGGGAATCGCTCACCGCGTGGCAGCGCATCTTCGGGCACCTCGGTTCGACCGGGACGCGCTTCCGGCTGCGCCCGGATTACCTCGACCGGCTCGACCGGATGACGCTGCGGCCCGCGATGTGGGACGTCGTCGCGCTGCTGGCCGAGCCGCACTCGGTGGCCGAGATCCTGGCGGCGCGGCCGGACTCGGACTTCGAGCTGTGCCGGCTGCTCTGCGCGCTCGACGCCGCGCGCGTGATCGAGCGGACCGAGGAACGGGCCGGCCAGGCTGCCGCAGTCGCCGCAGCTGCCGCACCGGCGGAGCCGGCCGAGCCGGCCGCGGTGGCCGGGCCGGCGGAGATGGCGCCGGTCGAGTTCGCTTTCCCCGTGGTCGAGCTGCCGGAAACGGCGCCACCCCTCCCGCCGCGCACCGCCGCGGAACTGGCCCCCGAGCTGTTCGCCGAGACGCCGGCCGAGGCGCCGGCTGCGCCGGCGTGGCTCGAGACGGCCTTCGAGCTCGCGACGCCGGGCGAGGAGGCGATCCTGCCGCCGGCGCTCGACGGCTTCCCCGACCCGGCCGCGCTGGCGACGTCGGTCCCGCTCGAGCTGGGCGAGCCCTCGGCCCTCCCGGACGACGGTTACGAGCAGGCCTTCTTCGCGCCGCTCGCCGCGCCGGCGCTCGCCGAGCCGGCGCCCGCCGAGCCCGCGTCTCCGGAGCCCGCGGCCGCGGCCGCCGGGCTGGCGGAGCC
>CAYZDB010000246.1:0-1946 GCA_964476985.1 uncultured Acidobacteriota bacterium
CACGCCCAGCCGCTCGAACCAGCGCCGGAAGGGAAGCTCCCAGCCGTCGAGGCTGCGGACGACGACCCCGATCTGCTCGGGAGCGGGTGGGGCCGCCGCCGGCGGGGCGCCCGCGGGCGCGTGCAGCCACTCACGGATCCGGTGCGCGATCTCGCGCGCCTCGGCGTCGCGGCCGGCGGCGTGGAAGAGCTCCAGCGTCGCGGCGCCGGCGGCCTCGGCCCGCTCGCGCGGCAGGCCCGTCAGCCCCAGCCGCGTCTCGAACCGCTCGCGGAAGGCGTTGCCCGCGTCGGGCGCGCCGTCCTCGCGCGCCGGGTCGGGCGGCTCGTCGAGCAGCAGCGCCGCCGCGGGGAGCGCGAGCAGCGCGCGCAGCAGCGTCGTCGCGGCCCCGGTGGCGTCGGCGAAGCCGTGGATCAGGAGCGCCCGTGCCGGCAGCGCGGCGGGGCCCTGCTCCGCGAGCAGCGCCGCGGCGCGCCGCAGCGCGTCGGCCGGGCGGCCGAGACCCAGCGCGCGCATCGCGGCGGCGGTCCCGGTCGCGCTGCGCAGCACCGCCGCGGTGCGCCGCGCCTCCGGCGTGCGGCGAGCGCCGCCCGGGATCGCCTCGAGCGCGGCGTCCAGCGCCGCGGCGTCGAGCCCCGCGCTGTCGAGGTCGCGCACGGACGCGGCGACCGCGGCGTAGCCGTCCTCCAGCCCGCCGAGCTGCTTGGCCAGCGCGTCGTGCCGTCCCGCCTCGCGCCGCACGAGGATCTCGAAGAAGCCGCCGTCGGCGGGGGCGCGCTCGCCGGCGCGCTCGAGGATCTCTCTCGCGGCGGCCCAGAGCGTCTGGATCCGCAGGCCGAGCAGCGTCGGCCCCAGCTCCCGGGCGAGCACGCGCGCGAGGTGCCGGCGCAGCGTGCCGGAGGCGACGATCAGCAGGACGGGGCGGGCGAGCAGCGCCGGGTCACGGCGGGCCTCGTCGAGCAGCGGGCGCAGCGTCTCGATCAGCTGCCGCTCGAGCGCGCGCGGCCCTCGGCCGACGATCACCCGCGGCCCGCGCTCTCCCCCGTTCGCCATGGGGCGATTCTACGCCGGCGCCCGGCCATTCAGTTCGCGGCCGGAACTCCGTCCACCCGCTGCAGCACGCGCAGCGCGCGCAGCGTGATCATCCGGCTCGGCCGGCCCGGACGCTCCAGCGCGAACGGCCGCGGCGTGCGCCGGGGGTTGCGGGCGTACCAGGCCAGCATCGCCCCCTCGACGTCGGGGTGGACGGCGTCGAGCGGGAATCGCCCGTCGCGGCGCTGGCGGCCGCGCAGCCAGGACAGCGCCTCCCCCAGACGCGGGTCGGCGCCGTAGCCGAGCGCGGTCATGAACTCGAGCCCGACCAGCAGGTCGTAGTAGTAGTGAACCGGGTCGTGCAGTCGGAACCAGGGCTCGTAGTGCGCCCCCTGCCGGTGCAGCGCGCGGGAAAGGTAGAACTCCGCGCCGCGCTCGACCGCGCGGGCCATCGCCTCGGTCCAGCGCTCGCGGGGATAGACCGCGAAGGCGCTCAGCGCCTCCCAGCTGTCGAGGTTCCGGCCCTTGCCGAAGCAGCTCCAGCCCCCCAGCCGGTCGGCGCTCGCGGCGAGCCACCGGAACGCGCTCTCCACCTTCGGGTGATCGGCGTAGCCGAACTGGACCAGGGCGCGCGCCGTGTTGCCCGTGACGCAGAGGTGACTGGTCGCCGAGGTCTCGGTGTTGAAGCCGCCGTCCGCCCGCGCGAAGCGGCTGATCCAGAGCCGGCAGGCCGCGTCGATCCGCGGCTCGTCCCGCGTGAGGCCCAGCTGGGCCAGGACGAGCAACATCCAGTTCGTCGAGAGGTACTTGGGCCGGTAGAGGCTCTTCTCGTCGTCCCACGAACCGTCCGGGCGCTGCCGCGCCAGGATCTCGGCGGCCCAGCCGCGCTGCGGGATCGCGGCCTTCGCGCGGCGCAC
>CAYZDB010000246.1:2046-4505 GCA_964476985.1 uncultured Acidobacteriota bacterium
GCGCTCCAGGCGCGGCCGCCGGGGTCCGCGCGCCGCGCCTCGCCGCGCTGTTCGAGGTGCACCAGGTGCGCCAGCGCCTGCATCCGCGCCAGCGCGGGCGGGGCGTCCGGGGTGTCGGCGTAGGCCTCGCGCGCGAGCTCCTCGAGCGACCGCGGGGCGGGGCCGAGCGCCAGCGCGACCTGCGCCTCGCGCTGCGCGCGGTGGGCCAGCGCGCGGGCCAGCGCGCCGGGGTCGAGGACCGGGCCGTGGGCGGGAAGGAGCCGCGCGGCGCCCAGCGCGCGCGCCCGCCGCAGCGACGCCAGGTACGCTCCCAGGTCGCCGCCGTCCGCGAGCGGGACCAGGATCGTCGACATCCCGCTGACCAGGTCGCCTGCGACCAGGAGCGAGAGTCCCTCGACCTCCAGCGCGACGTGGCCGGGGGCGTGCCCCGGCGTGTGGTGCGCGACGAGCGTCATCCCGCCCAGGTCGAGGCGCGCGTCGTCGGTCAGCTCCGGCCGCGCGGCGAGGTCCGCGTCGAGCGCGACGCGTGCCAGCGTCTCGGGGTGCGCCAGCACCGGCACGGCCAGCGCGCGAGCCACCGCGGCGGCGCCGGCGACGTGGTCGCGGTGGTGGTGGGTCAGCAGGACCGCGTGCGGCTCCGCTCCCGTGACCGCGCGGCGGCGGGCGATCACCGCGAGCAGCACCTGCAGCTCGGCCGGATCGTCGCAGCCGGGGTCGATCACGACGAAACGGGCGCCGCCGGGCATCCAGACATTGGTGTGGGTGGCGGGCGGGAGGGTGGCGGTCGCGACCGGGTAGAACCAGACGCCGTGCGCGACCTCGAAGCGTGGCGCGGCGGAGTCGGCCTCGTGGTCGGCGCGCAGGCGCGCGGCGAGCGCGGTCGGCGCGAGCGTCGGCGGGGCCGCGGCGAGGCTGCGGAAGAGCGGCGGCAGCGGGGGCGGGGCGGGGAGCGTCCCGGCCTCCCAGCGCGCGACGGCTTCCTGCGCCGGGACGAAGCGCAGCTCCTCGATCTCGTCGGGGGAGGGGAGGCCGGGCGGCTCGGTCCCGGGCGGCACGACGGCCAGCAGGAACGGGCTGTGGTAGCGCAGCTTCATGAAGGGTGGCGTGGTTCGCACGCCGATCGGGTGCAGGTCGCCGGGGGCGACGCGCACGCCGGTCTCCTCCAGCAGCTCGCGCGCGCCGCAGCGCGCGAAGGCGCCGGGATCGTCCGGGCGGTCGACCGGCTCGACGCGCCCGCCGGGGCAGGCCCAGTGCGACGGGAAGAAGCGCGAGCGGCGCGAGCGCAGGCCGAGCAGCAGTTCCCAGCCGGCGGGGCCGCGCCGGACCACGGCGACGACCGCGCTGTCGATCGGCGTCGACGGGACGGCGGGGGCGATGCCGTCGGGGAGTTCGCTCACGCGGCGCTCAGGAGGAGGCCAGCCGCCCGGCGCGCGCCGCGTCGGCGACCTTGGCGAAGGCGGCGACGACGTCGCCCATCTCCTCCGCACCGGCGAGCAGCGTCTCCTGCTTGACCCAGATCGTCGTGTCGCAGAGCTTCTGCGTGACCGGCAGGTCGTAGCTGGCGTAGGGGACGCGGATCGCGTCCTTCCACTTGGGGCCGCCCCAATGGGTCGGGCGCTCGCCGTACCAGGCGAAGAGCCCCTGCCTGTAGAGCGGCATCGTGTAGCCGGGGTTGGCGGGGATCCCCTCGGCGTGCAGGGCCTTGATGACCTCGGCCTTCGGCGCAGGGATCGCCGCGGGGTCGAGCCGCACCATGAACATGTGGCAGGCGTGGGCGGTGATCCGTGGGTCGTCGTCCGGGACCAGGAGGCCGGGGATCCGCGCCAGCTCGCGCTGCAGCACCGCCATCGCCGCGCGGCGCCGCTCCTGCTGCGCGGGGAGGCGCTCGAGCATCGCCAGCAGGATCGCGGCCTGGAACTCTCCGAGACGCAGGTTGAGGCCCGGGAAGTCGTGCGCGTACCACTCGCCGCCCAGCCGGCGGCCGCAGTTGTGGTAGCTCCAGGCGCGCTGGAAGGTCGCCTCGTCGTTGGTCACGACGATCCCGCCCTCGCCCGACGAGATGTTCTTGCTGGACTGGAAGGAGAAGATGCCGGCGTTGCCGAGCGCGCCGACGGGCGTGCCGCGCCAGGCCGCCATCCAGCCCTGCGCCGCGTCCTCGACCACGGCCAGGCCGTGACGCTGCGCGGCCGCCAGCACGCCGTCCATGTCGGCCGGCCGGCCGCCGATGTGGACCGGCATGATGCAGGTGGTGCGCTCGCTGACGGCGGCGTCGATCTGGCGCGGATCGAGGTTGTGGGTCCCGGGCTCGACGTCGACGAAGACCGGGACCGCGCCGATCTCGACCACCGCCATCGCGCTGGCCATGAAGGTGTAGGGGGAGGTGATGACCTCGTCGCCGGGCTTGACGCCTGCGGCGATCAGCGCGATCTCCAGCGCGATCGTTCCGTTGCAGCAGGCCA
>CAYZDB010000246.1:4515-4896 GCA_964476985.1 uncultured Acidobacteriota bacterium
TCGTTCGCGGGCCGCGCCTCGGCGAGTTCGATGTAGCGGGCGCCCTGCAGCGCCGAGTACCTGCACTCGAACTCGCCGACGCGCGGGCCGCCGACCCCCCAGACGCCACCGTGGAGCGCGTCGAGCAGGGCCTTCTCGTCCGAGGCGTCGAAGGTCGGCCACTTGGGCCAGGGGCGGGTCCGGACCGGGGTGCCGCCGTGCAGGGCGAGGGTGTCGGGCATCGGGCGCGGTCTCCGGGGTGCGGGATCGGCCCCGGCATCATGGGGAGCAGGGCCGGGGAGGGCAAGATGGGGCCGGGAGCGGGGGCGGGGCCACGCAGGCCGGGTCGGGAGTGGGGCGGGGGGGGGGGCAGAGCGGGGCGAGGCGGGGGCAGAGCGGAGC
>CAYZDB010000247.1:0-4886 GCA_964476985.1 uncultured Acidobacteriota bacterium
CGTCTCGCCGCCGAGAGCCGCAGCGCGGGGCCGCCCGCGCTCGACGGGCGCGCGCTGCGCCGGGTGCAGGCTCTGGCGCGGCGCGAGATGGCGCTGGCGCAGCAGGCCCGGATGCTCGACGCAACGCACCGACTCTTCCGGTTCTGGCACGCGGCGCACCAGCCGGTCGCGATCTCGGCCCTCGTCGCCGTCGCGGTCCACGTCGCGGTCGTGGTCGCCGTCGGCGCGACCTGGTTCCGGTGAGGAGCGGGCCGCCGTGGAGATGATCCTCACCGTCGTCGCGTTCTTCGCGCTGACGCTCTTCCTCGTTCGGCGCCACCTGCGCGCGGCCGGCGGGACCGGCGCCGCGCCGCCAGCCCCGGCGCTCCCGGCCCGGCCGTGCCCTCGCTGCCGCACCGCGGTGCCGGCCGGCTCCGCCTTCTGCCCCGCCTGCGGCGTGCCGCAGCAGGTCTTCGAGGTCGTCGCCGCGCGCGAGGTGGCGGAGGCCAGGGAAGCCGGGGCGGGGCCGGCGGCCGGAGCGCTGCACGCGGTCGTGCGCGCCGACGTCTGCGTCGGCTGCGGCACCTGCGTCGCGGCCTGCCCCGAGCCGGGCGCGATCCGCCTGCAGGGGAAGCTGGCGGTCGTCGAGACCGCGCTCTGCCAGGGGCACGGCAAGTGCGTCGAGGCCTGCCCGGTCGGAGGGATCGTGCTCTCGAGCGGCGCGGCGGTGCACCGCGTCGAGGTTCCGGCGCTGAGCGGCTGCTTCGAGAGCAGCGTGCCGGGGCTCTACATCGTCGGCGAGCTGGGCGGGCGCGGTCTGATCAAGAACGCGATCAACGAGGGCAAGATCGCGGCCGAGGCGATTGCCGCCGAGCTGCGGGCCGAGCGGGCGGCGCGGGACCGCTGCGCGCCGCCGTCCGATCCGGGCCTGCTCGACCTGATCGTCGTCGGCTCCGGCCCGGCCGGGCTCTCGGCCGGCCTGGAGGCGATGCGCCAGCACCTGTCCTGCGCGGTGCTCGAGCGCGGCACGCTGGCCGACTCGATCCGCAAGTACCCGCGCCACAAGCTGCTCTTCGCCGAGCCGCTCTCGATCCCGCTCTACGGCGACCTCTGGATCAGCGACGCCTCGAAGGAAACGCTGCTCGAGGTCTGGCAGACGATCATCTCCAACACCGGCCTCGACGTGCGGGTGCAGCACGAGGTCAGGAACGTCCGCCGGGACGACGGCCGCTTCGTGGTCGAGACGGCGGCCGGCCCGCTGCGCGCCCGGCGCGTCGTGCTGGCGATGGGTCGGCGCGGCACGCCGCGACGGCTCGAGGTGCCGGGTGAGGAGCTGGGGAAGGTCTTCTACGACATCGTGGAGATGGAGGCCTTCCAGGGCTCGCGCGTGCTGGTGGTCGGTGGCGGCGACAGCGCGATCGAGTCCGCGGTCGGTCTCGCCAACCAGCCCGGAACCGCCGTGACGCTGTCGTACCGCGGCGCGCAGTTCGAGCGCGCCAAGGAGCGCAACCGGGCCAAGCTGGACGACGCGGTCGCGCACGGCCGGCTGCGGCTGGTGCTGGAAAGCCGGGTGCGCGCGATCCGCGAGGACGCGGTCGAGCTGGAGCACGGCGGGACGTGCCACCGGCTTCCCAACGACTACGTGATCCTGCGCCTGGGCGGGGAACCGCCGTTCGCCTTCCTCGAGCGGCTCGGCGTGCGGATCGTGAAGAAGGACCTGCCGCTGGCGGGCAGCAGCGAGGCCGCCGTTGCGTAGCCCTCGGCGACGGTGCGGGGCCGCGGTGTTCGCGGCGGCCATGCTCGCGGCCGCCGCGGCGGGCCCGGTGCGGTCGCAGGTCTCGCCGGGCGAGTTGTCCCGGGCGCACGCCACGCTCGGCGGCGCGCTGCAGTGCATGCGGTGCCACTCCGCCGGGCGGGACGGCGTCGCCCCGCAGTGCCTGGAATGCCACAAGGAGATCGCGTGGCTCGCGGGACGCGATCGCGGGCTGCACGCGGCGGTCGAGGGGAAGGACTGCGCCACCTGCCATCCCGAGCACGCGGGGGTCGACTTCGCGCTGGTCCAGTGGGAAGAGGGGGCGGCCGAGCGGTTCGACCACCGCCGGGCCGGCTGGCCGCTGGAGGGAAAGCACGCGGAGCAGCGCTGCGGCGACTGCCACAAGGCGGCATTCCGGGTCTCGGAGGCGCAGCGCCTGTCGCCGCGGCGCGACGCGTCGCGCGGCTGGACGGGGCTCGACACGGCGTGCGGTGCGTGTCACCGCGATCCGCACGAGAGTACGCTCGGAACCGACTGCGCGCGCTGCCACGGCACCGCCGGCTGGCGCCCCGCCGCAGGCTTCGACCACGCCCGCTCCGCGTTTCCGCTGACCGGCAAGCACCGCGACACGGCCTGCGCGAAGTGCCACCACGCCGCCGGAGCCCCCGGGGGGGCGCCCGGTGCCTCGACCGCCGCCGCAAGCGCGCTCCTGGCCGGCACCGGCACCGCCCAGCCGCTGCCGCGCTTCAAGCCGCTGGCGCACGCGGAGTGCTCGGCCTGTCACGCGGATCCCCACGCCGGCCAGCTCGGCGCCCAGTGCAGCCGCTGCCACTCCACCGAGGACTTCCGCCGCGTCGCCGAGGGGCAGTTCGATCACGGCCGCACGCGCTACCCGCTCGCCGGCCGGCACGCGGCCGTGGCCTGCGCGCGCTGTCACGACCCGAAGGCGGGGGGCGCCAAGCCGCGCTTCGACAGCTGCGGCGCCTGCCACGCCGACGCACACGACGGCCAGGCGACGCTGGCCGGGCGCCCGGCCGACTGCGCCGCCTGCCACGGCGTGCAGGGCTTCCGGCCGGCCACCTACACCGTGGCGCAGCACGCGTCGACCCGCTATCCGCTCGCGGGGAAGCACCGCGGCGTCGCCTGCGGGGAGTGTCACAAGAGGGGTACGGGCAGCGGGAAGCAGGGCGCGCAGCTGCGCCCGAAGTTCGGCGCCTGCCGCGACTGCCACGCCGACGCGCACCGGGGCCAGTTGGCCGCCCGCCGCGACCAGGGCGAGTGCGGCGCGTGCCACGGGCCAGAGGGCTGGAAGCCGGCGCGTTTCGGCCCCGCCGAGCACGCGGCCACGCGCTTCCCGATCGCCGGCCGGCACGCTGCCGCGGCCTGCAGCGCGTGCCACGGCCCGGTTCGCCCGATGCTGCCGCCGCTGCCCGGTCCCGAGACGCTCGGGACGGCGAAGGTCGCGCTTCACCTTGCCGAGCGCAACTGCGAGTCGTGCCATCGCGACCCGCACGCCGGCCGCTTCGGGCCGAAAGGGGACCGGACGCGGGCCGGGGGCTGCGCCGACTGCCACGGCAACGGCGGCATCATGCCCAGCCTGTTCGACCTCGACGACCACGCGAAGAGCGCGTTCCCGCTCGAAGGGGCCCATCGCGCGGTGCCGTGCGTGACCTGCCACACCGAGCTGGGTCGCGCGCCGCGCGGGCCGGGCCTGCTGCTCGCGTCGACCGCCTCGGTTCCGCTCGAGTTCCGCGCGCGCCACGGCGCCTGCCGGGATTGCCACGAGACCCCGCACGGAACCCAATTCGACGACCGCCGCGACGGCGGTGCCTGCCAGTCCTGCCACGGCCTCGACTCGTTCCGCCCCGCGGCCCGCTTCGATCACGCCGCGCTGAAGAGCTTCCCGCTGACGGGGGCGCACGCGCAGGTCGCCTGCGCGCGCTGCCACCCGGTGAAACAGGTCGACGGCCGACCGGTCGTCACCTACCGCCCGCTTCCGCGGCGCTGCCAGGATTGCCACGGGCGAACGCCGCCCCGCTCCGCGGAGGAAAGGGGGACCTCATGAGCCTCGCCGGATCGATCCCAAGCTCTCGCACCTTCCTCGGCGTCCCGAGCTGGACGACGTTCCTTGCGGTGCTGCTGGCGCTCGCACCGCTGGCGCGCGCCGCGGAGGAGAAAGCGGAGGATCCGCCCTATCCCCACGGCGAGTTCACCGAGGACTGCGCGCTCTGCCACGCGCCGGACCGCTGGGTGCCGGCCGCGGTCTCGAAGGAGTTCGACCACCGCAAGCTCTCGGGCTTCCCGCTGACCGGGGGGCACCAGACCGCGGCCTGCCGCAACTGCCACCCCACGCTCGAGTTCAAGCTCGCCAGCCCGTCCTGCGTCGGCTGCCACCGCGACATCCACCTGGGCGAGCTCGGCGTCGACTGCGGGCGTTGCCATACCACGCGCGCCTTCCGCGACCGGACCGGGATGGGGCGGGCGCACGAGCGGACGCGCTTCTCGCTGACCGGCCGCCACGTCGCAGCCGACTGCGAGTCGTGCCACACGCCCTCCCAGCAAGGGCAGCTCCAGTGGGTCAACACCCCCGTCGACTGCTACTCGTGCCACAAACCTGACTACGACGCGACGACCGCACCGAACCACGCCGCGCTCGGCTTCCCGACCGATTGCGCACAGTGCCACACGACGGGGCTGTGGGCGCCCGCGAGTTTCGATCACGCGCAATCCTCCTTCGCGTTGACCGGCGCCCACGCCACGGCGAGCTGCTCCTCCTGCCACGCCAGCGGCCGCTACGACGGCCTGCCGACCGAGTGCGTCAGCTGCCACCGTCCCGATTTCGACGCGACCACCGACCCGCCGCACAAGGCCGGCGGATTCCCGCAGACCTGCGCCCAGTGCCACTCGACCGTCAGCTGGACGGGGGCGAGCTTCACGCACCCGCCCACGTTCCCGCTCAGCGCGGGGCACGCCGGCGTGTCGTGCCAGTCGTGCCACGGCGACGGTGTCTACAAGGGGAAGAGCACCGACTGCTACGCCTGCCATCGCCCCGACTACGAGCGCACGACCTCGCCGGCGCACCCGGCGGCCGGGTTCTCGACGACCTGCACGCAGTGCCACACCACGGCGAGCTGGGCCGGCGCGAGCTACGCGC
>CAYZDB010000248.1:0-4874 GCA_964476985.1 uncultured Acidobacteriota bacterium
TCGCGCCGCCGCGCCCGGCTCCCCTCCCGAGTCGTGGCGACGCGCTGCCGACCGGCCCCGCGAGGAACTCGCGCTCGAGGTGGCCCGGCGCGCGGCCTGGCCGGACGACGGCCTCGTGCTGACGCGGATCGTCCCGCTGCGGGGCGCCCTGCTGGGGGCGGGCTGCCTCCGGCGCGGCGGGGCTCCCGTCGCGGGCTGGGGACCGGTCCCGATCCCGCCGCCCGCGTGGTGGCTCGCGCGGATCGTCGCCGCGCTCGGCGAGCCCGTCGCGGACGCGACCGGCCCGCCGGTCGCCTGCCCGCCGCTGCTGATCGCCTGGGGCCGCCGCAGCCCGCCCCGGTAACGGGGCCGGCCCGGCGCGCATCATGGAGAGCAGCGCCACGGAGGATTCGAGATGCTGCCGATCGCACTGCTCGCCGGGCTCGCCGGGCTCACCGCCGGCGCCGCGCTGGCGATCGCCTGGTTCGTCCACCGCCTGCGGTCCCGGATGATCGTCGCCACCGAGCTGCCGCTGAAGTTCGAGGACGCCGAGCGGCGGATCGTGGAGAAAGTCCCGAACGTCGTGCCCGGGTGGGGGATGCCGATCCCGGAGTTCGACTTCGTCGCGGCGCTGGCCCGGCGCGGCCAGCAGGCCGACGGCATCCGGCGCGCGAAGATCTTCTTCCTGTGCAATCCCGCCTACGCCAGCCGGGTCGTCGGTTCCGAGGCGCGGATGCTGGGGATGATGCCCTGCCACTGGGCCCTGTACGAGACCGACGCGGGTCGCGTGTTCCTCTCGAAGCTCAACATCCCGATGATGGCGCAGATGTTCAGCGGCCCGGTGGGCGACGCGATGACGCAGGTCGGAAGCGACGAGGAGCGGATCATCCGCGCGCTGACGGAGTAGCGCGCCGCGCGGCGCGGGCGCGCGCTCAGGGACCGGTCAGCGCGGTCCACCCGGTCACGACGCCGAGACGCCGCGGGCCCGATGGCTCGGGCAGCGGGCGCAGCGCGAGGAAGGTCTCCCCGTCGGGAGTGACCGCGTAGTTGAGCGGGAAATCCTCGCGCCCGCCCGGCACCAGGTCGGCCTCGAACAGCAGGCGCGGGGCGCTGACCGCCGCCGGTGCGGCGGGATCGAACGCGACCGCGTAGAAGCCGCGCCCGTTCCGGAAGACGATCTCGCGCCCGCCGCGGCTCCAGGCCGGCTCGAGCCCGCCGTCGCGCGAGATCTGCACCCGCTCGCCCGGTCCGGGGAAGGGCCGCAGGAAGACCTCAGGCCGCCCCGACTCGCTCGAGACGTAGACCACGAACCGGCCGTCCGGAGAGAAGAACGGCGTGGTCTCGGTCGCCTCGCTCTCGAACCAGGGGCGCTCGCTCGCCTTGCCCGCGGCGTCGAACTCGAGCAGCCACAGGTCGCGCGCGCCGATCTTCGCGGCGTGCGCGGGATCGATGAAGCCGCGCGAGTAGAGCAGCACGCGGCCGTCCGGGGACCACGAGCCGCTGAACTCCGGGTCCTGCTGGTTCCCCTCGGTCAGCGCCGTGATCTCGCCGCTGCCGTCCGCGGCCTTCACCCCCAGCTTCGGGTTCGTCTCGAACAGCCGCGAGAAAGCCAGGCGCCGGCCGTCGGGCGACCAGGCGGGGCCGAAGAACCGTCCCGGGTCGCGCGCCACCGGAGTCAGCACGCCGCGCCCCGGATCGAGCGCGAAGAGCTTGCACGAGAACCCCTCGCAGGCCTGCAGCGCGACGCGCTGCCCGTCGGGCGAGAGCGCCGGGTTGCTGAAGCTCCCCTGGGCCAGCAGCACCGCCTTCTCGCGGCCGGCCCGGTCCAGCGCGACCAGCGCCGAGCGGGTCATCCGCTGCGCGGGGCCGTCGACGAAGACCAGCGTGCCGCTCGCCGAGACGGCCAGCTGCGGCACGCCGACGTCCGCGGCCATCGCGACCGGCAGCGCGAGCGGCCGGGCTGCGCCGTCGACCCGCAGCGCCCGGGAGTCGAAGCGCGAGGCGAAGACCTGCGTGCCGCGCGCGAACACGATCCGGTCGCCGACGACGCGCGCGAAGGTGGCGGCCTCGAGCAGGACCGTGCGCGCGCCCGAGGCGGGGTCGATCACCGCGACCTCCGACCCCTCGATGTCCTGGAAGTCGCGCCCGCGAACGATCGCCAGCAGGATCTTCCCGTCCGGCAGGAGCTGCGGCCAGAGGTGGGCACGCTCCGCGCGCGACCCGTCGAGCTGCGTGACCTGCTCGGGGACGCCGCCGGTGTCGCGCACGCGCCAGAGCGCGCCGTTGAAGGTGCGGGCGTAGACGATCGCGCCGTCCGCGCCCCAGTCCGCGCCGGCGCTGACGGGCGGGACGCGCGCGACGAACGCGGGGGCTCCGCCCGCGGCCGGGATCTTCTTCAACTCGAACCCGGAGAAGAAGCCGATCCACTGGCCGTCGGGCGAGAAGAACGGCCCGTCGGCCCCCTCGGTCTCGGGGATCGGCTCGGCTTCGCCGGCGTCGAGCGCCCGGCGGAAGAGCTGCGGCGGCGAACCGTCCTTCCGGCCGACGAAGACCACCGTGCGGCCGTCCGGCGAGATCGCGAGCGAGACCCGGTTGGCGAGGAAGACCCGGCTGCCGAACACCGGCTCCACCCCCGGGCCGGCGTCGAGCGTGGCGCGGACCACGGGGGCGGCGGCCGCGGCCGAGGCAGCCCCCGGCGCGCGCCACCGCGGGCCGAGGATCGCGATCGCCGCGATCGCCAGGCCTCCCAGCAGTGGGAGCGCCATCCACCGGGGCCATCCGGCGGGGCGGCCTTCGCGGCGGGGCGCGCCGGCGGCGGCGGCAGGGGCGGCGGGCGCCGGGGCGAGCGGGGCCGCCGGAGGCTCCGCGGTCGGGCCGGCGGTCCGCAGCTCCTCCAGTTCCAGCCGCAGGTCGCCCGCGTCCCGCAGCCGGCGCCGCGGGTCCTTGGCCAGGCAGCGGCGGAGCAGCGCCACCAGGCGGGACGGCGTTCCCGCGGGAAGCGCGTCCCAGGCCGGCTCGGCCCGCAGCACGGCGGCCAGCGCGTCGCTGGGGGTCTCGCCCGGGAAGGCTCGTTGGCCGGAGAGGCACTCGAAGAGCAGGCAGCCGAAGGAGAAGAGGTCGGTGCGCCGGTCGATCGCCAGGCCGCGGGCCTGCTCCGGGCTCATGTACCCGGCCGAGCCGATCACGACGCCGGTCCCGGTCGGCGCGCGGTGCGTCGAGGTCGGGGTGTGCGTCCCGTCGCCGCCGGCCGCGCGCTCGGCGGCCTCCGGCTCCAGCCCCCGCGCGATCCCGAGGTCGAGCACCTTGACCGCGCCGTCGGGCCGGATCTTCACGTTCGCCGGCTTGAGGTCGCGATGGACGATCCCCGCCTCGTGCGCCGCTTCCAGCGCGGCGGCGACCTGCTCGCCGACGGCGAGCGCCTCGTCGAGCGGCAGCGCTTCCCGGGCCAGCCGGTCGGCGAGCGTCTCTCCCGGCACGAACTCCAGCACCAGATAGACCGCCCCGTCCTGCTCGAGCAGGCCGTGGATCGCGCCGACGTTGGGGTGGTTCAGCGCCGCGAGGAGCCGCGCTTCGCGGCGCTGGCGGGAGAGCAGGTCGGGATGGGCCGCCAGCTCGGGCGCGAGCGTCTTGATCGCGACCTCGCGGTCGAGCGCCGTGTCGCGCGCCCGCCAGACCTCGCCCATCCCGCCGCGGCCGAGCGGCGCGAGGATCTCGTAGGGGCCGAGCCGCTCGTGGGGCCGGAAAGGCACCCGGGAAGTGTAATGCCGGCCTCCGCCCCGCCGCCGGGGCGGGAGCACCGGGCCGGGCGGGCGGCGCCCGGGAGGCGGGAGCCGTCCCGGGGCCGACGGCCCGCCCGCGTTCGGTCGGGTCCGCCCGGCTCCGGTCGAGGGGGGGGAGCCGGCCGTGGTCGCCCCACACCCGGAGCCGTATCTTCCGCACGA
The DNA here is from genome assembly GCA_964476985.1 of uncultured Acidobacteriota bacterium. Taxonomy (GTDB): domain Bacteria; phylum Acidobacteriota; class Polarisedimenticolia; order J045; family J045; genus JALOKP01. The sequence continues at coordinate 3,921 of CAYZDB010000248.1, forward strand.
GGCGCCGCATCGGCGTAAATTGGGGCGCGTAGGGGACTTAGAAAACGGCACCCGACGCGGTCCCGCGCCGGGTCGGGGTCCTGCACCCTGGGGGGGCGGGGCTCCATGCGCTTACTCGCTGGGCCGGGGTTGTTGGGAGGGCCGGTCTCCATGTCCGTGACATCGATCTTTTCCGCGGGGGGCCGCGCCGGTTTCCGGATGGCAACGCTCATCGAGTACCTCGAGCACTGGGCCGCGGTGCAGCCCGACAAGTGCCTCTACAGCTTCCTCGACCACGAGGGGAAGGAGCGCGACAACTACACCTACCTCGCGTTCCACGAGCGCACCCGCCACCTCGCCGCCTACCTCTCGCGCGAGGCCGGGCTGCAGCGCGGCGACCGCGTCCTGCTGGTCTACCCGCCGGGGCTCGAGCTGCTGGTGGCCTTCTTCGCCTGCGCGCGGATCGGCGTGATCCCGGTGCCGGTCTACCCGCCGACCCCGATGAGCTTCGAGTCCGGGCTGGCCAAGCTGACCTTCATCGCCCGCGACTGCGAGGCCCGCGCGGCGCTGACGACCCGCGGCTTCGACCGCTCGTACCAGCTGCTGCTCGCCAAGCGGAAGATTTCGTCGCTCTGGCTGAGCGGTCCGGCGCTGCCGAAGCTGGAGTGGATCACGACCGACCAGCTGCGCGGCCTGGCGCCGGACGGCTTCCGCAACGAGCCCGGCGAGCTGCTGTTCCTGCAGTACACCTCGGGATCGACCAGCGACCCGAAGGGCGTGATCATCTCGCACGCGAACGTGATCGCCAACGGGTTCTCCACGCTGCAGCGCGTCGAGACCACCGTCTCCTGGCTGCCGCAGTACCACGACATGGGGCTGATCGGGTACTACCTGTACCCACTCCTGGTCGGCGGCACCAACTACGGCTTCTCGCCGCTCAACTTCCTCAAGCGCCCCGCGCTCTGGCTGCAGACG
>CAYZDB010000249.1:0-4814 GCA_964476985.1 uncultured Acidobacteriota bacterium
AGTAGCAGAGCACGACGACCGGCCGCCAGAAGCCGCTCGGAAGGTTGCTCCCGGCGGTGTAGTCGCTGGTCAGCAGCGCCGGCAGGGCGGAGACCGGCCCGCGGACCAGCCGGTTGGCCAGGATGTCGACCTCGGCGTCGAGGGTCCAGCCGTTGAGCAGGACGTTGGCGGTGGCGGCCAGCGCCGCGGCGCCGACCAGCAGCGGATGAAACGGCAGCGCGCGGGCACCGACGCGCAGGAGCGGCGCGCCGTCGACCCCCGGTTCCAACGCGATGGCCACGCGGCGCTCCTCGCCCGTGTCGCGCCGCCCGCGGCCTCGCGGCGGGGAGCGCACGGCGCGGTGTAGATACCCCGCGTGCCGGGCGGGGTCAACCGCCGGACCGGCCGCGGAGGCCCGGCCGATCCACGCTAGAATCGCCGTCCGGCCCGCGCGGGGCGCGCCGGGCCCGAGGACACCCTTTGGACGCCGGCCGTCGATCGGAGCAGGACCGCGCGCCCGGCGCCGGCCGGGAGCGGCTCGTCGTCCCCCACCGCGGGCTCGTCGCGCCGGCCGACCGCGCGCGGCTGCTCGGGCAGCAGGGGACGGTGGTCTGGTTCACGGGCCTCTCCGGCTCGGGAAAATCGACGGTGGCCCACGCGCTCGAACAGCGCCTGCTGGAGCTCGGGCGCGCGGCCTACGTCCTCGACGGCGACACCGTCCGCGACGGCCTCAACCGCGACCTCGGCTTCTCGGCCGAGGACCGCGAGGAGAACATCCGCCGGATCGGCGAGGTCGCGGCGCTGTTCGCCGACGCCGGCCTGGTCGCGATCGTGGCCTTCATCTCGCCCTACCGGGCGGACCGGCTGCGGGCGCGCCAGGCAGCGGGCGACACCCGCTTCCTCGAGGTCTTCCTCGACACTCCGCTGGCGGTCTGCGAGCAGCGCGACCCCAAGGGGCTCTACCGCCGGGCCCGCGCCGGGCAGCTCGCCGAGTTCACCGGGGTTTCGGCCCCCTACGAGAAGCCCGACGCCGCCGAGCTGGTGATCGACACGGCGTCGACCCCGGTCGAGGCCGCCGTCGAGCAGGTGCTGGAGCAGCTCGCGCGCCGCGGGCGGCTCGCGCCGCCGCCCGCCGCCGGCGACCCGCGGGAGCCTCGCCCGTGAGCCAGCTCCCGCCACACCTCGCGCTGCTCGAGGCCGAGAGCATCCACATCATCCGCGAGGTCGCGGCCGAGTTCGAGAAGCCGGTCATGCTGTACTCGATCGGCAAGGACTCCGGGGTGATGGTCCGCCTGGCCCAGAAGGCCTTCCACCCGGCCCCCCTCCCCTTCCCGCTGCTGCACGTCGACACGACCTGGAAGTTCCGGGAGATGATCGAGTTCCGCGACCGCTTCTGCCGCGAGAACGGGCTCGACCTGATCGTGCACGTCAACCACGAGGCGCTGGCCCGCGGGATCAGCCCGATCGTCCACGGCAGCCAGGTCCACACCCACGAGATGAAGACCGTCGCGCTCAAGCAGGCGCTCGACGCGCACGGCTTCGACGCCGCCTTCGGCGGCGCGCGCCGCGACGAGGAGAAGAGCCGGGCCAAGGAACGGGTCTTCTCCTTCCGCGACCGCGAGCACCAGTGGGACCCCAAGAACCAGCGGCCCGAGCTCTGGAACCTCTACAACACGCGGGTCCGCAAGGGGGAGTCGATCCGGGTCTTCCCGCTCTCGAACTGGACCGAGCTCGACGTCTGGCAGTACATCCTGGTCCAGGAGATCCCGGTCGTGCCGCTCTACTTCGCCAGGGAGCGCCCGATCGTCGTGCGCGACGGCGCGCTGATCCTGGCCGACGACGAGCGCCTGCCGCTGGCCCCGGGCGAGACCCCCCGGCCGATGATGGTCCGTTTCCGGACGCTGGGCTGCTACCCCCTGACCGGGGCCGTCGAGTCGACCGCCGACACCGTCCCCGCGATCATCGACGAGATGATCCGGACCCGCAGCTCGGAGCGGCAGGGGCGCGTGATCGACCACGACGAGACGGCGTCGATGGAGAAGAAGAAGCGGGAGGGCTACTTCTGAGCACCAGCGGCGGCGGCAACGGAACGGCCGGGCGCGGCCCCGCGCCGGGGGGCGTCCACGCCTTCCTCGAGCACCACGACCGCAAGGACCTGCTGCGCTTCATCACCTGCGGCAGCGTCGACGACGGCAAGAGCACGCTGATCGGCCGCCTGCTCTACGACGCCGGGCTGGTCCCCGACGACCACCTGGCCGCGCTGGAGAAGGACTCGGCGCGGCACGGGCACGCCGGCGCCGGCCAACTCGACTTCGCGCTGCTGGTCGACGGGCTGGGCGCCGAGCGCGAGCAGGGGATCACGATCGACGTCGCCTACCGCTACTTCGCCACCGCGCGGCGCAAGTTCATCCTGGCCGACACCCCCGGGCACGAGCAGTACACCCGCAACATGGCCACCGGGGCCTCGACCGCCAACCTGGCGGTGATCCTGATCGACGCCGCGCAGGGGGTGCTGCCCCAGACCCGCCGCCACAGCTTCATCGTCTCGCTGCTGGGGATCCGGCACGTCGTCGTCGCCGTCAACAAGATGGACCTGGTCGGCTTCTCGCAGGAGGTGTTCGAGCAGGTGCGGTCCGACTACGCCGAGTTCGCCCAGCGGCTCGAGGTTCCCGACCTGCACTTCATCCCGATCTCGGCGCTGGGGGGAGACAACGTCGTCCACCGCAGCCCGGCGATGCCCTGGTACCTGGGCAGCCCGCTGCTCGACTACCTCGAGACGGTCCACGTCTCGAGCGACCGCAACCTGATCGACCTGCGCTTCCCGGTACAGTACGTGACCCGCCCCGACCACCGCTTCCGCGGCTACTGCGGCACGCTCGCCTCGGGCGTGCTGCGCCGGGGCGACGAGGTCCTGGCGCTCCCGTCCGGCCACCGCTCGCGGATCCGCTCGATCGTCACCTTCGACGGCGAACTGGAGGAGGCGCTCCCTCCCGCGGCGGTGACGGTGACGCTGGAGGACCAGCTCGACGTCGGGCGCGGCGACGTGCTCGTCCGCCCGGGCAACGTCCCGCGCAGCGAGCAGGCCTTCGAGGCGATGGTGGTGTGGATGGCGGAGGAACGGCTGGTCCCGGGCCGCCCCTACCTGCTCAAGCACGCCAGCGGCACGACTTCCGCCGCCGTCTCCGCGCTCCGCTACAAGCTCAACGTCAACAGCCTGCATCGCGAGCCGGCCGAGGCGCTCGCGCTCAACGAGATCGGCCGCGCGGCGGTCGCGACCTCCCGCCCGCTGCTGTTCGACCCCTACAAGAAGAGCCGGGCGATGGGCGCCTTCATCCTGATCGACCGGCTGACGAACGCCACGGTCGGGGCCGGGATGCTGCTCGACGTCACGCCGGCCACGGCCGAGCCCGCGGGGCCGCCGGTCCGGCCGACCGCGCGGCGCAGCGCGATCCCGCCGGAGGCCCGCGCCCAGCGGCTCGGACAGAAGCCGTTCACGCTCTGGCTGACCGGCCTGCCGCGCTCGGGCAAGTCGTCGGTCGCCTACCGCCTGGAGCAGATCCTCTTCGAGGAGGGCTACTTCGCCTACGTGCTGGACGGCAGCAATCTCCGGCTGGGGATCAGCCACGACCTGACCTTCTCGGGGCTCGACCGGGCCGAGAACATCCGCCGCGCCGCCGAGGTGGCGAAGCTCTCGGGCGACCTGGGCCTGATCACGATCGCCTCGTTCGTCGCGCCGTTCGAGGCCGACCGGCTCGCGGCCCGCCAGCTGATCGGGCCGGAGGCCTTCGTCGAGGCCTGGTGCGACGCGCCGCTGGCGGTCTGCGAGGCCCGCGACACGACCGGCCTCTACGCCCGCGCGCGGGCCGGCGAGATCCGCGACTTCAGCGGGATCAGCGCCCCCTACGAGCCGCCGCCGCGGCCCGAGATCGTCGTCCCGACGGGCCGCGAGGACCTCGAGAGCTGCTGCGCGACCGTGCTCGCGCGGCTGCGCGAGCTGGGGTTCCTCCGCCCGCGCTGAGCGGGACCGGACGAGGGCACCGTGGCCGAGCCGTCGCGCCTTCCAGCCGCCTCCCCGCCGGTCGTCGTGACCGGGATGCACCGCTGCGGGACCACCCTGCTGGTGCGGCTGCTGGCCGGCCTCGGCGGACACTTCGGCGCACGGACCGACCCCAACGCCGAGGACTACTTCTTCATGCGCCTCGACGAGTGGGTGATGCGCCGCGCCGGCGGGGCCTGGGACTGGCCGCTGCCGACGCCGGCCTTCCTGCGCCACCCGCGCTTCTTCGACGACGCGGCGGGCCTCCTGGCGCGGGCGGTCGCGGGGCCGCGCTTCCGCGAGTTCACCGGGGGGCGCCCGCTGGCGGGCCCGTGGGGCTTCAAGGACCCGCGCGCGGTCTTCACCTTCCCGCTCTGGGCGCGCGTCTTCCCGGGGGCGAAGCTGCTGGTGATCCGGCGCAACGGGGTCGACGCCGCCCACAGCCTGGCGAGCCGCGAGGCGGCGCGCTGGCGGGACCGCCCGGCCGGGGACGACTACCTGCGGATCCGTCCGCTGATGGGACGCTGGCAGGACGCGCTCAAGTCGACCGAGTCGTTCGAGAACTACCTGTTCTCGACCCGCTGCCTGGCCCTCGCGGACGCGTTCGCGCTCTGGGAGGAGTACGTGGCCGAGGCCGAGGCGCTGCTCGCGCGCCACGACGGGCCGACGCTGGCGCTGCGGTACGAGGACCTGGTCGCGGAGCCGGAGTCCCAGCTCGCGCTCGCCGCGCAGTTCTGCGGCCTGCCCGCGGAGCCGGAAGCGATCCGCGCGGCCGCCCGCGGGATCGACCGCTCGCGCG
>CAYZDB010000250.1:0-4810 GCA_964476985.1 uncultured Acidobacteriota bacterium
CGACGCGCAGGCCGAACGAGACGACGGTGTTGCTCCACTCGCCCTGCGAGGCCTGGGCCGTCTGCAGGTCGCTGCCGCTGATCACGGCCGTCTTCTCGACCGCCATGTAGCCCGAGATCTGGGCCGGCGGCGGCGGCTGGTTCGGGTCGACGATCTTCCGCTCCGCTTCCATCGGCAGGATCTCGACGCCCGGGGGGACGTTGCCGCCGAGCTGGGCGACGACGTCCTCGCGCGTTGCCGCGAAGAAGGGGCCCGCCCCGTCCGGCGTGTAGAACGCCGAGCGCAGCTCGAGCTGGGCCTGGGCCTGGATCACGCGCTTGACGCGCGAGGGGTCCTCGACCCCCGGCATCTGGACCAGCAGCCGGTTGGCATTCTCGCCGCCCAGCCGCGTCACCGAGGCCTCGGCCACGCCCAGCGCGTCGACCCGGTTCTGGACCGTGGTGAGCGCCTGGCGCACCGCCCGGTCCCGCAGGAGGTTCTCCTCCGCCAGCGGCATCTGGGCCCGGATCTCGGCCCCGGAGACGCTGACGGACCAGTCGCCGGCCTCCTCCGTCGCGATCCGCTCGGCCTCACCGATCCGCGCCGCGGGGACCCCCGAGACGACGACCTGGCCGGGCTGGTCCCCGGTGATCGCGCGGGCCTCGGCGAACCCCTCCTTGCGCAGCCGCTCGCCGATCCGGGTGGCCTCGATGTCGGCCTCGGCTTTGATCGCGTCGTCGGTCTGGACCTGCATCACGAGGTACGAACCGCCGCGCAGGTCGAGCCCCAGCTTGACGTTCGCGAAAGTGTGCTCGGTCCGCGGAAAGACCTGCCAGATCGCCCACAGCGTGACGGCCGCGATGAGCGCGAGCTTCCAATGGAGCGGCTTCACAGCGTCTCCTCGTCCGACTTCCCGGCGATGTGGGAGCGGAGCACGGTCACCTCGACCGTCGGGGCGATCCGGACCTTGAGCTTGTTCTCGTCGGCCCGGATCACCTTCCCGACCAGGCCGCCCGAGGTCACCACGGTCTCGCCGGGCTGGATCTGCTTCAGCATCTCCTCGTGCGCCTTCTGCCGCTGGCGGGCGGGCCGGATCAGCAGGAAGTAGAAGATGACGAAGACCAGCAGGATCGGGGCCATGCCGACGAGGGCGCCGGTGATCCCGCCGGGGGCGCCCGCCTGCTGCGCGAGCAGGGCGAGCGGCGCACCCGTGCCGGTGACGAGCTCTGGGAACTGGGTCATGGTTGACAGGACCTCGCCGGACCGGGGGCGGCGGCCGCACCCCGGGTCGATGGGGCGGCCAGGCGGAGGACCGCCGGGGCCGCGAAAAACGCTGCATTCTGGAGGGATACCGGCACCCGGTCAAGTTCCGGCCGGGCCGGTTCCCCGCCCGGGAGGAGACGGCGCCCCATGCCCCAGACGTTGACCAGCCCCCTGCTCACCCGCCGCGCCGGCGTCCGGCACGGCTTCGCCCCGGACCCCGCCGGGATCGCGGCCTGGCGGCCGCGGCAGGTCCACGGCGCGGCGGTCGTGGAGCCCCCGGGCGCGGAGGCCCCCCCCGCCCCGGCCGACGCGGCCCTCTCCCGGGCCGGCGGCCCGGCGGTGGGGGTCGTGACCGCCGACTGCGTTCCCCTCCTGCTCGCGGCGGAAGGGGGCGCCGCGGTCGCGGCGGTCCACGCCGGGTGGCGGGGGCTCGCGGCGGGGGTCCTCGAGGCGGCGGTCGAACGGCTGCGGACCGCGGCCCCCGGGCGGGCGGTCGTCGCCGCGATCGGACCGGCCGCGGGGGGCTGCTGCTACGAGGTCGGGCCGGAGGTGATCGAGGCCGTCGCGCCGGCGGCGGGCCGGGTCGCGCCGGGACCGCGCGGCCGGCCGCTGCTCGACCTGAGAGGCGTGGCCGAGGACCGGCTGCGGCGCGCCGGCCTGGCACCCGAGGCGATCGAGCAGGTCGGGCCCTGCACGGTCTGCGGGCCGGGCTGGCCCTCGTACCGGCGCGAGGGGGAGCGCGCGGGGCGCGCGCTGGCCTTCGTCGAGCCCGCCGGCGCGTGACGCGGGGCGCCGGTTGCCCGGACCCCGCCTCGTCGCCATAATCGCGCGGCTTTCGGCCGTCCCGCCCGCGGAGAGGTGCTCGAGTGGCTTAAGAGGACGGTTTGCTAAACCGTTGTAGGGGCTAAAACCTCTACCGAGGGTTCGAATCCCTCCCTCTCCGCCAGTTCCGCTCTACTTCAGCTTGACCGAAACGCCCTTCACCGAGAGGTCCGAGACCGCGACCAGGAACGCGTTCTTCTTGTCGCGGGCCTCGATCTTGACCTCGTCCTTGCCGCGGGTGTCGACGCGGTAGGCGTCGCCGAGCGCGACCTTGAAGGCCTTCGCGATCCCCTCGGAGATCGCCTCCTCGCGGTCGCGGTCGGTGACCGGGACCTGGATCTGCTTGGCCTCGCCCGTGGCCGGGGTGAAGGTGAAGTTGATGTAGCCGTTGCCGTCCGCCTTGCCGTCGACCTCGATGCGGAGCTTCGTCATCGGCGCCTGGGCCAGCGCCGCGCCGCAGGCCAGCGCGAGCACCAGGGCCGCCAGCGCGAACCGTGCCGTGTTCTTCGTCATGGACCGTCTCCCGTCGCCATGCCCTGAGCGGGCGGCGGTCCCATCGTAGCGCGGTTCGCGGCGCTTCCGCCCTTCCTGCCCGGCGAGTTCCCCTACAATGCCGCCCGTGAAGCGACGGGTCCTCATCCTCCACACCGGCGGGACGCTCGGGATGCGCCCCCGCACCGCGGACCAGGCGCTGGCCCCCGACGAGTTCGGCTCGGCGATCCTGGAGAGCGTCCCCGAGCTGGCGGAGATCGCGGAGATCGACGCGCGGGTCCTCTGCAACCTCGACTCCTGCGACGTGACGCCGGCCCACTGGGAGTCGTTCGCGCGGGAGATCGCCGGCGCGGTCGACGGCTGGGACGGGATCGTCGTGACGCACGGCACCGACGCGATGGCCTACACCGCCTCGGCGCTGTCCTTCCTGCTGCGCAACCTGCCCAGGCCGGTGATCCTGACCGGCGCGCAGCGGCCGCTGGCCGACCCCCGCTCGGACGGCCGCGCCAACCTGGTCGGCGCGGTGGACCTGGCGACCCGCCCGATCCCGGAGGTCGGGATCTACTTCGACGGGCACCTGCTGCGCGGCAACCGGACGACCAAGCGCAGCACCTTCGCCTTCGCCGCCTACCGCTCCCCCAACTTCCCGCCGCTGGCCGAGATCGGGACCGGGGTGCGGATGCTCTCGGAGCCGCTGCGCCCGCACGGGCCGCTGGCGATCGAGGGACGGTTCGACGCGCGCGTCGCCGCGGTGCGGCTGCTGCCGGGCCAGCCGGCCGAGCCGCTCTGCTGCCTGGCGCAGAGCGGCGTCGGGGCGGTGCTGGTGCAGGCCTTCGGCGTCGGGAACGTCCCGGTCGTCGACCGCGGCGTGGCCCGGGCGATCGCCACGCTGGTCGAGGCCGGGATCGTGGTCGCGATCGGCTCGCAGTCGCTGCACGGGCTGGTCGACCTGACGCACTACGCCGGCGGGCGGCTGGCGCGCGAGGTGGGCGCGGTCGGCACCGGCGACATGACGACCGAGGCGGCCGCGGTGAAGCTGATGTACCTGCTCGGCACCTGCGGCGGGGCCGCCGAGGTGCGCGAACGGCTCCTGACGCCGATCGCCGGCGAGGTCACGCCGGCCTGAGCCTCCGGGGGGGAACGCCCGATGAGCCATCTCGACGCCTACGCCGACCGGATCGCGGGACTGATCGCCGGGGCCGGGAACGAGCTGCCGCTGTTCGTGACCGGCGCGGGGGTCAGCGTCGCGAGCGGGATCCCCACCTTCCGCGGCGCCGATCCCGACGCGATCTGGCGCCGGGACGACATCGAGATCGCGACCTTCCGCGCGCTCAAGACCGACCCGCAGCGCTTCTGGGACTGGTACGCGCACCGCTTCCTGTCGCTGCGCGGCCGGCAGCCCAACGAGGCGCACCGCGCGCTGGCGGCGATCGACCGCGAGCTGGCGCGGCGGGGGCGCGAGTTCCTGCTGGTCACGCAGAACATCGACACGCTGCACGAGCAGGCCGGGGCGCAGCGGCTGGTCAAGGTGCACGGGACCTCGGACCGGGTGCGCTGCGCACGCTACGGCTGCGAGCACGGCGCGCCGGCCGGCTCGCTGCCGCTGCCGGACGAGGACCTGGACCGCTACGCGCGGGAGATCGCCGCGGCCCGCGTCCCGGTCTGCCCGGCCTGCGGCAGCGTGCTGCGCCCGCACGTCCTGCTGTTCGACGAGTTCTACACCGAGCACGCCGACTACGGCTTCGACCGGGTCGAGGACGCGGCGGCGCGCGCCGCCTTCATCGTCTTCGTCGGCACCTCGCTCTCGGTCGGCGTGACCGCCTTCCTGGAGTCGGCCGCGCGCCGGCGCGGCGTGCCCGCGCTGCTGGTCGACCCCGCGCCGGCCCCGCCCGGCTCCGGCACCACCCTCTCGCACGTCGCCGCGCGCTCCGAGGAACTGCTGCCGCTGGTGCTGGAGCGGATCGCGGGATGAGCCGGCCGTGGGTCGTGCTGAAGTTCGGCGGGACCTCCGTTGCGGCCGCGGAGCACTGGGACACGATCGCCGCCGAGGCGCGGGGGCACGCGGCCGCCGGTCGGCGCGCGCTCCTCGTCTGCTCGGCGCTCGCCGGGGCGACCAATCGGCTCGAGCAGGCGCTGGCCGCGGCCGCCGGCGGGGCCGGCGGCGGCGAGGCCGAGCTCGAGGCACTGCGCGCGGCGCACGCGGCGCTGGCGCGCGCGGGCGGGGTCGCGCCGCCACCCGAGCTCGACGCGCTGT
>CAYZDB010000251.1:0-4801 GCA_964476985.1 uncultured Acidobacteriota bacterium
TGGGCCGCGGCCGCGGCCTTGGCGTCGGCGCGCTGCTGCGCGTCGAGCTCGCCCCGGGCGCGCTTGAGCTCCTGCCCCGTCTGCTCCGCCTGCCGGCGGAGCGACTGCTCGATCGCGCGGCGGGCTTCGGGCGGCAACCGGTCGAGCGCGCCGTAGGTGACGTTCGTGCCGTCGACGATCACGTCGGGGATGAACGCCCCGGCGTGTTTCATCACCTCGCCGAGGTCGATCACGACCGGCGGCGCCGGGGCCGCGTCCCCCGCCGTCCCGGGCACCGGCTCCGGCGCGGCGATCTCGACCCGTTCGAGCAGCGCCGTCGCCGCGCCCAGCTCGCGCTCGAGCTCGGCCAGCAGCTGCTCGTTCTCGGGACCGGGAACGGCCGGGTCCGGCCCGCTCCCGGCGTCGAACGGCCCGGGCACCGCGCGCCGCCCCAGCCCCTCCACCCGCCGCGACAGGTCGGCCTCGACCGCCCCCATCCGCCGGGCCATCTCGGCGGCCGTGGCGCGCCCCTCGGCCTCGACCGTCTCGCGGAACGCGGCGAGCGACGAGCGGTAGGACAGCAGCGTCACCAGCGCCACCGGGACGACGGAGACGGCGAGCAGGGCCAGGAGCAGGCGCGTGCGGAGCGTCATCGGAGGCTCACTTCGAAGCGGTCAGCTCCTCCACGATCCGCTGGCCGCCGTAGACCTTCCCGAGGGCCTCGAGCATCGCGGCGGAGTGCACGGCGATCGTCCGGTTCTTCGAGAGGTCGAACCAGTACTCGCCGCCGAGCGAGTGGATGTTGCCGTCGAAGACCAGCCCGACGACCTGGCGGTCCCGGTCGATCATCGGCGAGCCGGAGTTGCCGCCGATGATGTCGGTCGTCGCGACGAGGTTGAAGGGCGTCCTGAGATCCAGCCTGTCCTTCGCCGCGAGCCAGCTCGGCGGCAGGTCGTAGGGGTCGGCCCCGGTGGCGCGCTCGAACATCCCGCCCAGCGTCGTGAAGGGGGCGATCGTCCGGCCGTCCTGCTCCCAGCCGGCCACCGTGCCGTAGGTCAGGCGCAGCGTGAAGGTCGCGTCGGGGTAGGAGTCCTTGCCGCGCACCGCGAACCAGGCCTGGGCGACCTCCTCCCCGTACTGGTCCTCGACCGCCTCGACTTCGGCCTCGTACCGGCTCCGGATCGCGCGGGACTCGGGGTCGACCTGCTTCGCGAACAGGATCATCGGGTCGGTCGAAGCGTCGATCGCCGCCTTGCCCCCTTCCAGCAGTTTCATCCGGACGGCGGGGTCCTCGAGCGTGGTGCCGTTGATCAGCTCGGTCGCCAGCTCCTCCGGCGACTTCGTCCCCAGGATCGACTTGACGGCCGGATCATCGGTGCCGAACTGCTCGCGCATGAAGGTCAAGGAGAGCGCCATCATCTCGATCTCGAGCGGCTTGAAGATCGGCGAGCGCGCGGCGAGCTGCTGCTTCAGGCCGGGCAGCGCGGCGTCGGTGTACTCCTTCAGCCGCTTCTCGTTGGGAAGCGGCAGCTCCTCGGCCGCCCGGACCAGCCGGCGCGCGTAGCCGAAGAGCGACGAGCCGAAGGCGCGGCGCCCGCCCTCGAGCGCGTTGTAGCGCGGGCCGATCCGGCGCTTGATCGCCTGGGCCTCGGCGATCCTGTCCCAGGCGTCGCCGTACTTCGCGGCCAGCTCCGGGTTGGCCATCACCGCCTCGCGCACGGCCGTCTCGTCGGCCGTCTTGCGGGCCATGAAGGCCGGGTCGAGCAGCGTGTCCCACTGCCCCTTGCTCGACTTGATCGTGTTCTCGACGAAAAAGCGCGTGCTCTCGCCGTAGCGCTTGTGCTCCGGGCCGCGCTTCTCGAACTCCCGCAGCATCCCGCGCAGCTCCGACATCCGCATCATCATCTGCGGGTAGGAGGAGTCGCGCTCGTAGACCAGCTCGGCGACCGTGTTGAGGCGCGAGGTGCTGCCGGGGTGGCCGGCCACGAAGACCAGGTCCCCCTCCTTCGCCCCGGCCTTCGAGAAGCGGAAGTGGTGGGGCGTGACCAGCGGCTTGCCGTCCTGGTAGACCCGCAGGAACGACGCGTCGAGGTTCCAGCGCGGGAAGTTGAAGTTGTCCGGGTCGCCGCCGAAGAAACCGGTGTCGTACTCCGGCACGAAGACCAGCCGCACGTCCTGGAAGCGGCGGTACTTGTACAGGTCGTACTGCCCGCCGTGGTAGAGATTGACGACGTCGCAGCGCACGTCGGGACCGGTGGCGCAGGCCTTGGTGATCGTCGCGATCGCCGCGCGCTGGGCGGCGGCGAAGGCGGCGCCGCTCGTGCCGCGGGTCGCGTCCAGGACCTTCTGCGTGACGTCGGTGATCTCGATCAGCTGGTTGATCTCGACGCCCGGGCACTGGACCTCGTCGGCCGCCGTCTTCGCCGTGAAGCCCTTCGAGAAGACCGGCCGCTCCGCGGTCGTCAGGTCCTGCACGCAACCGACGACGCAGTGGTAGTTGGTCATCACGAGGCCGCCCGGGGAGACGAAGCTGCCCGAGCAGCCCCCGGCCAGCCGCACCGCGGACAGGCGCGTCTCGTCGAGCCAGGCCTGGTCGGGGGCGAAGCCGTACTTCGCTCCGACCGACTTCGACGGGAAGTTGTTGAGCAGCCACATCCCCTCGTCGGCGAGGGCCGGGGCGGCGGCGAGGGCCGCGAGGAGCAGCAGGGCGGCGGCGCGGAGCGGGACGGTCGGTCGGTTCATCGAGTCGATTCCGTGTGGCCCGCGGGGCGAGGCCGCGGGGAAGTGGGGAGTGGGCAGAGCCTATGCCGCGCGCCGGGCCGCTGCCACCGGCTGCGGGGCGCGGGACCGGGCCGGGCCGACCTCCGTAGAATGGGCCGATGACGGACGAACCGTTTGCCCCGGCGGAGCCTCCGCGGCCCCCCGGCGACGCGCCCCCTCGCCCCGCCGACCCGCCCGCCTCGCCGGGCTGGCTCGGCCTCCACCCCGGCATCCTCGCCGTCTGGCGGATCGGCAGCCTGATCGCGACGCCGATCGTCGCGATCGTCGCGTCCGCGCTGGCCCGCGCGCTGCGGGAGGCGATCGAGCTGCCGCTCCCCTGGTGGTTGGCGGGGGTGCTGCTGGCGCCGCTCTGGCTGGCCTGGAGCTGGTGGCTCGCGGGGCGGCGCTTCGCGGCCTGGCGCTATGCCCTGGCGCCGGACGACCTGTCGGTGGAGCACGGCGTCTTCTGGCGGCTGGCGCGGACCGTGCCGCGGGTCCGGATCCAGCACGTCGACGTCCACTCCGGGCCGCTCGACCGGGCCTACGGCCTGGCGCAGGTCTCGATCTACACCGCCGGGTCGGAGGGCGCGGTGGAGACGATCCCGGGGCTCGCGCCGGAGACCGCCGAGGCGCTGCGCGACGCGCTGCTCGGCCTGCCGTCCCGCCCGTGAGCGAGCGCTCCGTCCCGCCCGAGGCCTGGCACCGGCTGCACCCGCTGACGGTGCTGGCCGAGCTGCTGCGGCTGTTCGGGCAGTTCGCCTACGTCCTGGTCGCGGTCCTCGCCGCGCGCTTCCTGGGCGGCGGGGAGCGGTTCGACGACCTCTACTTCGCCGCCCTCGGCGGCGCCGGCGTGCTGGTCGCGCTGCTGCGCTACCTCTCGCTGCGCTACGCGGTCTGGGAAGGGACCTTCTACCTGCGGCGCGGGATCGTCTTCCGCCAGGCGCGCACGATCCCGGTCGACCGGATCCAGAACATCGACCTGAAGCAGTCGCTGCTGGGCCGGCTGACCGGCGTGGTGGACGTCAAGATCGAGACGGCCTCCGGCCGGGGGTCGGAGGCCGAGCTGTCGGTGCTCTCGCTCGCCGCCGCGGAGCGCCTGAAGACGGAGCTCGCGTCGCAGCGGGCCGCGACGATCCCGGAAGCGGGCCCGCTGGCCGCGGCGGCCGCACCGGCCGCGCCGGCCGTGCCCCGCGTCCCGCTCTGGCAGGCGACGCTGGGCGACCTGCTGGTGCTCGGCGCGACCCAGAACCGCGCCGGCGCGATCCTGGGCGGGCTGGCCAGCCTCTACGTCGTCGTGGACGGCTACTCGGGCCTCAGCACCCGCGCGGGGATCGACGCGGCGCGCGGGCTGGGGAGCCTCGGGGCCTGGGCCGCCGCCGCGGCCGCGCTGCTGGCGCTGGCGCTGCTGATCGCCGGCGGCTGGATCCTGTCGATCCTCTTCACGGTGGTGAAGTACGCCGGCTTCACGCTGTCCGAGGCCGGGGACGGGCGGCTGATCCGCGCCTACGGCCTGGTCACGCGCTACGAGAGCGTGATCCCGCTGCGGCGCGTGCAGGCCCTGCGGCTGGTCGCCAACTGGCCGCGCCGCGCGCTCGGCTACTGGACCGTCTTCGCCGAGACCGCCGGCTCGTTCGTCGACAAGGAGGCCGGGGGCGCGTCGATCGTGGTGCCGCTGCTCGACGCCCGCGAGCGGGCGGCGTTCGCGCGGCGCATCTTCCCGGGACTCGACCTCGACGCCGCCGCCTGGCAGCCGGTCAGCCGGCACGCGATCCGCCGCGGCTTCCTGCGGGCGGTGCGGCTGATCCTGCTGGTGTTCCTGCTGGCCGGGATCTCGTTCGGGCGCTGGCCGTGGTGGGTTCTCCCGCCGCTCTTCGTCCTGTCCGCGCTGTGGGCCTGGCTGCGCTGGCGCGCGCTGCGCTGGGCCCGGGCCGGGGAGTTCTGGCTGGCCTCCGGAGGGGTCTGGCGGCGCACGGTCTGGATCGTCCCGGAGGCCAAGATCCAGTGGGTCGCGGTCGAGGCGAGCCCGTTCCAGCGGCGGCTCGCGATCGCCACGCTCGAGGTC
>CAYZDB010000252.1:0-4794 GCA_964476985.1 uncultured Acidobacteriota bacterium
CCGCAGCGCGGCGCGGCCCTGAGGCGGGGCGTGGACCGGCCGCCGCGCGAGCGCGCCGCCGACAGCTGGGACGATCCGGCCGGCGCCGAGGCCTACGCCGAGGCGGTGCGCGAGGGGGCGCTCTACCGGGCCCTCGCCGCACGCCTGGTGGAGGCGCTGGCGCCGTCGGGAGGGGGACTCTGGCTCGACCTCGCGACCGGCAGCGGGATCGTCGCCGAGCGCCTCTCCGCGCGGCTCGGCCCGGCCGCGGCGATCGTCGGCGCCGACCGCTCGCGCGCGATGCTCGAGGTCGCGCGGCGCGCCCTGCCCCTGGTCGAGGCGGCGTTCGTGCGCGCCGACCCGGCCGCGCTGCCGCTGGCCGCGGCGTCGGTCCGCGGGGCGGCCTGCAGCGCCGCGCTCTGGCACTTCCCGGCGCTGGGCGCGGTCTTCGCCGAGCTGGCCCGCGTGCTGGAGCCGGGCGCGCGCTTCGCCTTCAACGCCCCGGCGGCGCAGCTCGCGGGGGAAGCCGACCTGCCCCCGGCGCCGCTGCAGCTCGCCCTGGCGCGCGAGGGGCTGGCCCGCTTCGGCGCGCCCCCGGCGCCCGGCGGCCCGGTCCGGGCGCGCGCGGAGATCCTGCGGGCCGCACGCGAAGCGGGCCTGGCGGCGGCAGGCGACGGCTGGATCGAGGTGACCGCGACGCAGCGCGAGCTGGCCGACCTGCTGGCGGTCCCGGCGATCGCCGGCCGGATGTACCCGGCGGCGCCCCCCGCGGAGCGCGACGCCTGGATCCGCGCGGCCGCCGCAGCCGTCGCGCTCGACGAGCCGGTTCCCGTGCGCTGGTGGCAGGCCGTCCTCCAGAACCGGGGACAGCTACCGTAAGTCGGTCAGCCGCGCCGAGCGGGGACGGCTGTCGCGAGAGAGCCGTAGAAGGGGCAGCCGTCACCGGTTTCCGGTCAGCGTCGCGCCAGGTGCGCCGCGAAGCCATCCAGCATCGCGGCGGGGAACACGCCCCCGGCCTCGAGCGCGGCGCGGTGCTCGGCCAGCGCGCGGCCGACCTCGGCCATCGTGCGCGGGATCTCCTCCGCCGCGCCGCGCCCCTCGCGGCGGGCACGGGCCGAGGTCCGCTCCAGCAGCGCGTCCAGTTCGGGCGTGGCCCGGCCGAGCAGCGTCGCCTGGGCCACACCCGCCAGCAGCAGGTGCGGGTGGGCCGATCCATCGGGCAGCCGGAACTCGACCGTCGCGGGGCTCACCCTGCGGCCGTCGGCCGCGGTCGGGACGACCGGCAGCCGCACCAGCGCCTGGCGGTCGAACTCGCCCCACGTCACCGAAGTCGGCGCCTCCTTCCCCTGCGTCAGCCGCACGAAGGAGCCCTCGACCCGGTTGCCGAACGCCATCAGGGCGCCGCCACACTGCACCAGCCCCGCGATCAGCCAGCGGCTGGCGGAGGTCAGCTCGCCGTCGCCCCCGCGGCCGCCCGCGTGCGCGCCGCCGACGCGCGGCGAGAAGTGGAAGTGCAGCCCCGAGCCGGCGTGTCCCTTGCGCATGATCGGCTGAAAGCTGCAGCGCATGTCGTTCTCGTGGGCCAGGTTGCGCAGGACCCACTGCGCCAGCGCGACCGCGTCGGCGGCCTCGGGCAGCGGCGTCAGCGCCAGCTCGATCTCGTGCTGCTCCCAGATCGTGTCGTCGACGTCGGAGGGCTCGATGTAGCCGACCTCGGCGTGGCCGTACTTGACCGGCACGCCCATCCCGGCCAGCGTCGCGAGCGCCTCGCGCCGCAGCGGCTCGCCGAACACGAACGGCGACGCCGCGTGGTAGCCGCGGTCGTCGGCGCCGTAGATGTCGCTCTCCTCGCGGCGCTTTCCCAGGAAGTACTCGACCTCGCCGAGCGCCCAGAGGTCGACCCCCGCCTCGCGCGCCAGCCGCTGGTAGGCCGCCCGCAGGATCGCGTCGGGCGACTGCGGCAGCGGGCGGCCGTCGCGGCCGTAGTGCCCGGCCAGGAGCGCCAGCGTCGGCTGTGGCGCGAAGGGGTCCAGGAAGGCGGTCGCGAGCCGCGGCCGCAGCGCGATGTCCGAGGCGCCGCGCTCGATCCCGAAGCCCGGGAAGATCGACGAGCCGTCGGCCCGCTCGCCCCCCTCCAGCACGTCGCGCAGGTGGGACTCGCTGAGCGGCGTGAAGTCCAGCGTCTTGAGCCAGCCGTCGCCGCCGACGTGCATCAGGCTGACGATCCGGATCCCCTCGTCCCGCACCAGCCCGACCAGGTCGTCGGCGGTCCACTCGGCGGCCGGCTTGCCGAGGGTTCGAGCCAGGACCGAGGCGGGGAGGGAGGGCCCCTCGCTCGGGGGTGGGAAGGGGAAGGGGTAGCGGGGTCGCATCAGGGGGGCTCCCCAGGCCGCCTGGGCGGCCTCCAATGGCCTTGGGATCAGGGGTTTGGTCGGTGCCGCGCCGCGCGCCGTGCCGACCTCGGGGGCATTCTGGCCGGTTCCCGGGGCTCCCGCCATCCCCAGGCGACGGCTTACTTACTGTTGACTTTATCGGAGCAACAGGCAGAGAATCCCGCATCCCCTCCCTCCGAGCGGTCCCCGTGCGCCCCCTCCGGTGCGCGGCCGCGCGGCATTCCTGCCCGGCTTTCACCCCCTCCGAGGAGTTCACGCATGGCGGACAAGACGGCTGATCTCGCAGGACCCGGCATCTCCACCTACGAAGCGGTCGACCAGATCCTGCCGAGCGACTACCGCTCGGCGCTGTCGCCCAAGGAGACGCAGCTCGCGCTGTTCCACCTCAAGCGCTACATCGAGGACGGGCTCAACCGCGAGCTGAACCTCTTCACGGTCGAGGTCCCGCTGATCGTCACCAAGGACAGCGGCGTCAACGACTACCTCGACCGCGACGGGTCGCGCACGCCGATCGAGTTCCCCTGCGGGCTGGGACTCGACAAGCGGATGGAGTGCCAGGTCGTCCAGGCCGCGACCAAGTGGAAGCGGATCGCGCTCAAGCAGTTCGGCTGCGACGTCGGCGAGGGGATCAACACCGACATGCGCGCCGTCCGCAAGGACTACTTCCTGGACCACGACCACAGCGCCTACGTCGACCAGTGGGACTGGGAAAAGCGCATCACCCCGGTCGAGCGCAACCTGGACTACCTGAAGGACACCGTCAAGCGGATCTGGAAGGTGATCAAGGGGGCCGAGGTCT
Organism: uncultured Acidobacteriota bacterium; assembly: GCA_964476985.1. Classification (GTDB taxonomy): domain Bacteria; phylum Acidobacteriota; class Polarisedimenticolia; order J045; family J045; genus JALOKP01. The sequence continues at coordinate 3,172 of CAYZDB010000252.1, forward strand.
ACATCCACGACATGTTCCCCAAGCTCAAGGACCCGCGCTATCCCGAGCTGCCGGAGGAGCTGGTCTTCCTGCACGCCGAGGAGATCCTGCAGATGTTCCCGGACCTGCCGCGCAAGCAGCGCGAGACGCAGATCCTGCAGAAGTACCCGGCGGTCTTCATCGTCGGCATCGGCTACGTGCTGGACGATGGCTACCCGCACGAGATGCGGGCCGCGGACTACGACGACTGGATCACGCCCTCGGTCGTCAAGAACGGCAAGCAGATGCACGGCCTGAACGGCGACATCCTGGTCTGGAACCCGATCACCAAGCGGCGCCACGAGCTGTCGTCGATGGGGATCCGCGTGACCAAGGACTCGCTGGTCCAGCAGCTCAAGGCCTCGGGCCAGATGCACTTCCTCGACCTGCCGTACCACCAGGCGATCATGAACGACCAGATCCCGCTCTCGATCGGCGGCGGCATCGGCCAGTCGCGGACCACGATGCTGCTGCTGAAGAAGGCGCACCTGGGAGAGGTCAGCGTGACGGTGTGGCCCAAGCAGCTCAAGGACATCTGCGAGAAGAAGAACATCTTCGTGCTGTAGGCCGCCTTGCGGCGGGCCCGCAGCGCGCGGTTTTCGGGGGCCGGCCCACGGGCCGGCCCCGCGCATGTCCGGCTAGAACACCGGTAAGTTCGCGCAAACCTCGACATGGGGCCTGTTTTCTTTGCGCGCCGCCCCGGCAGGCGGAAGAATCTCCAACCCTCCGGGAGACACACCATGAAACTTGGGATGATCGGACTCGGCCACATGGGCCGCGCGATGGCCGAGCGACTCGTTTCGACGGGCGCCGAACTCGTCGTCTGGAACCGCACCGAAGAGAAGGCGCTCGAGCTCTGCGCGACGATCGCCGACAGCCCGGCCGGGCTGCTCCACGACGTGCCGATCGTTGCGCTCAGCCTGTTCGACAGCCGCGCGGTGGAACAGGTCCTGCTCGGCGAGGGCGGCCTGCTCACCGGCGACTGCGAGGGGAAGATCATCGTCGACACCACGACCAACAGCGTCGAGGCCGCCGAGCGCTTCGCCAAGCTGGTCGCGGCGCGCGGCGCGTTCTACCTGGAAGCGCCGGTGATGGGGAGCGTCGGGCCGGCCGCGCAGGGCGCGCTGAAAATCGTGGTCAGCGGCCCGCGCGAAGCCTTCGACGAAGCGAAGGAGGTGCTCGACCTGCTCGGCGACCGGATCTTCTACCTGGGCGCGCCGGGCCTCGCGACGCGGATGAAGCTGGTCAACAACCTCGTGCTGGGCGCGCTGGTCGCGGCGCTGTGTGAGGCGCTGGCGGTCGGCGGCCGCGCCGGGCTGCCCCGCGAGCAGGTGCTGGCGATCCTCGAGGAGGCCGCCGGCCGCTCCGCCGTGCTGGCCGCGAAGAAGGGGGCGCTGCTCGCGCAGGACACCACGGCGCAGTTCAGCGCCGCGGCGATCCACAAGGACCTGCACTACCTCGAGCAGCTGGCGTTCGCGGTCGGCGTGCCGGTTCCGACCGCAGCGGCGGTCAAGGAGCTGTACGGCCTCGCGGTCGCGACCGGGCTCGGCGAGGAGGACCTGACGGTCGTCGGGCGCCTGCTGGGCGAGGTGCCGGCGAGGCAGG
>CAYZDB010000253.1:0-4777 GCA_964476985.1 uncultured Acidobacteriota bacterium
CCGGTGATGCACGGACAGGCCTCGCCGAGCTGCGAAGCCTCGAGGGCCGGGCCCCAGCGATCGGGCTCCGCGACCCAGGCGGGCAGTCGGATCGCGGCCCGCGGGCTCGGAACGGTCAGGACGTCGAAGGGGCTGCGGTACGGGCTCCAGCGCCGGTTCAGCGGGCGAAGCCCTCGCGCTGCGAGGCGCTTCAGCTCCAGCAGCCGGGGCGCCGCCGGATCGACCGCGTCCGGTCGGGCCGAGGACGGTCCGCCGACGACGGTACGGAGGTCGCGCCAGGCGGGCCGGAGGAAGGTGACGCGGGAGGGTGGGGCGGGCGCTGCTCCGGCGTTCTCGGCCTCCCCGAAGGACTGGTACCGGACGGGGGGCCTGGGCTCGTTGGCACCGGAACCGGCGTTCGCGAATTCGACCGCACCGGCGCAGGCGATCGTGAGGGCGACGGCACCCGCGAAGCGGGGGGATGATCGTGTTCGGTGTCGACCCCAGGTCACGGCGTGCAACTGCACGACTTGCCGGCCGCGAGATCCCAGCAGCCGCACGTGCTCTGCGCCTTGGAGAAGCTGACGTAGCGCCAGGTAATGCGAGTGTACGAGAAGCCGACGCTCTCGGTCTGCGACGGCGTGCACGAAGTGCTCGGGTCGATGCAGGAACTGCCCGACAGGCTCACGCCGGTAACGAGGGCGTTCTCGAGATTGAGCTTGTAGTAGCACTCCTGGCCGCCCCCGGCGGGATTGCGGCAGACTTCGATCAGTACGGTTCCCAGGTTGGTCGCGCCCGACAGCCTTTGATGCAGCACCGGCGTCGAGGAGTCAGTCCCCTTCAGCACGTACACGTCGTCGTGCGTCGGAGTCCCGCCACCCGACGAAAGGCTGGCAGTGTTCAGCCCGTAGGCTTGGATCCAGGACTGGTGCGCCGGATCCGTGCTCTCGCCCGGGATGCCGGGAATCAGGACGTACGTCGTGTCCTGGGCGAAGGCGGCGCCACCGTACGCGACGATCAGGATCAGCGTGAGGGTGAGGAGCGATGCTGAGACGACTCGCGACCTGGTGGCCATGCGCCCCTCCCGCCTTTGCGTCGCGACGTCGAAAACAACCCCTTCCGACTCCGTGACTTACGCCGTATTCTACGGCGGTTAGGGGAGACGGGCAACCTCGATCGTGAAGGGTGGGATGTCGAGAATCGCGGCCAGCGTGGCAACGATCGCGGCGGTCGTCGCGTCCGGAGCGACCGCCTTGGTCTACCAGGCGGCGCTGACTCGTTACTTAGCCCGCTTCGTCGGCAGCGATCACGTCGCTGCCGGGATCACGCTGGGGGTCTTTCTCGTGGGGCTCGCCCTGGGCGCCCTGGTCCAGGGTCGACTCAGTGTCGCGATGCGCCGGCCGCTCGCGTTCTACGCCGCGGTCGAGTTTGCGGTGGGGGCCTGGGCGCTGTCGTTCCCTGCGATGTCCCGCGCCTTCGCCGCAGCCGTCTCGTCGTGGAGCTTCGCTCCACCCGGAATGCTGCTGGTACAGGGACTCGCGGCCGCGGCGCTCGTCGTCCTGCCACCGACGTTCCTGATGGGTGGGACCGTTCCGCTCCTGACTCGGGCCCTGGTCCGGGGCGAGCGCGAGGTTTCGAGCCTCCACGCCGCGCTCTACGCCGCCAACACCGCCGGCGCCGTGGCCGGCGTGCTGGGAGCGAGCTTCTGGCTGATCCCCCACTTCGGAATCACGGCGACGATTCGCGGAACGGGCGGCGTCAACCTCGCGATCGGCGCGTGCTTCGGCACTTTCGCGCTGTTCAGCTCGCAGGCGATCGAGCTCTCCGGCGTCCGATCGCGCGCCGTCCCGACGATGCCTCGCCTCCATGCCGCGCGGATCTACGGGATCGGCCTGCTCAATGGCCTCTCCGTCCTGCTGCTCGAGACCGCGCTGCTGCGCTTCACCTCGCTCGCGCTCGGCGGGTCCGCGTACATGTTCGCGCTCGTCGTGGCGGTGTTCCTGCTGGCGCTCGCCGCGGGGAGCCTCCTGGTCTCGCGGCTGCCGACCGTTCCTGCGGGCTGGCTCTGGGGCAGCCAGGCGACGGCCGCGGGCTGCCTCCTGGCGCTCTACGCGAGCCTCGATCGCCTCCCCTACTACGCGCATCTGCTCCGGATCGGCTTCCAGGGCGGCCCCTCCGGCTTCTACCTGTACCACGCGGCCGTCCTACTCGCGTTGACTGCGCTGTTCGTGATCCCGATCGGGCTCCTGGGCACCACGCTGCCGCTGCTTTTCCACGAGCTGCGCGCGAGCGTGCGTGACGCCGGGGCGCTGTCGGGCCGGCTGCTGGCGTGGAACGGGCTTGGGACGCTCTCCGGTGCTGTCGCCGGGAGCTTTGCGCTCTACGACCTGCTCGACCTTCCCCGCGTCTTCCTGCTGGCCGTGGCGACGGTGGCGGGGAACGCGCTGCTCGCCGCGTGGACGGTTTCGCGCCTCTCGCGCGCGGTGGCCGGCTCGGCCCTCATGGTGGCCGTCGTCGTCCTGGCCGTCCGGCCGTGGTACGAGGATGACCACCTCGTCGTCGGGACCTACCGCATCCGCGGGCCGCTGGCGTCTTCGTTCGAGGGGCCCCGCGCCTTCTTCGACCAGCAGCTTGCGAACTCGCGGGTCGTGGCGCGCGACGACGACGCGACCGCCTCGGTGGCCGTCGTGGAGCACCCGGCGAGCGCCCCCGGAGCGCCGCAGGCCCGCAGCCTCGTGGTGAACGGCCGCTCGGAATCCAACACCATCATGGATGCCGCCACGCTGCGGCTCTCGGCCCACATCCCCGCGCTCTGGGCGCCGCGCCGCGATCGCGTGCTGCTGGTCGGGCTCGGCACCGGCGTGACCGCCGCGAACCTCGCGCTCTACGACGATCTCGGCTCCCTCGAAGTGGCCGAGATCTCGCCGAACGTGATCCGCTTCCTGCCGCACTTCTCCGGCTTCACGGGCAACGTCGAGCGCGACCCGCGCCTGCACGTGCGCCTCGCGGATGCGACCCTGGTCGTGCGGCAGACGGACGGACGCTTCGATCTCGTGATCTCGGAGCCGAGCAACCCCTGGACCGCGGGCGCCGACACGTTGTTCACCCGCGAGTTCTACCGCAGCGTTCGGGATCGCCTGTCCGAGGACGGGCTGTTCCTGCAATGGGTCCAGCTCTACGAGAGCGACTTCCGGATCCTGGGGATGATCCTGAACACGTTGCGCCAGGAGTTCCCCGCGGTGCACGCCTTCCGTGGCTCGCGCGGCGACCTGCTGGTGCTGGCGGGGAAACGGCCTTTCACGCCGGAAGACCGGATGCGGGCGGAACGGGTGCTGGCCGAGAACCCGCGCGCTGCCGCGGCACTGGCCGAGATCGACGTCCGCTCGGTGCGGGACATCCTGGCCCGCGAGGTCCAGTCGCTGCCGATCGTCTTCGAGCAGACCCGTCACTTCGGGATCAACACGGCCGACCACCCACGGCTGCTCTACATGGCCGGGCAGGCGATGTTCACCGGCACCGAGGTCTCGGAGGAGATGCTGCGGCACGGGCAGACCGATTTCGGGGCGCTGTTTCGCTGAGGGGGAGGGGGCGGGGCCGCCGGGCGCCGCGCGGGGCGGATTCCAACTCGGCACGAGGGGGAACGCGGTGAGCAACGACGATCACCGCCGGCAGCGGCTTGGCGATCCTACCGTTGCTTTTCCTCCCACCCCACCACCAGCGTGAACGGCTCCGCACGCGCCTCCTGCACCGGCAGCACGAACAGAAACTTCTCCCCGTCGCGGGTGACGTCGTAGCGCCACTCCATCGTGACCGCCAAGGGCGCCTCGAACAGCCGCTGCGGCGAGCCGAAGCGCGGGGCGCTCCCGGACAGGTCGACCGGCACGGCGGTCAGCCCGCTCGAGTCCGCCAGGTAGACGATCTCGCGCATCCCGCGCGACCAGCGCGGCGAGTCGCCGTCCTGGTCCGAGACCTGCCAGCGCCCGCCGGTGTCGGGATAGGCCGCGACGTAGGGACGGTTGGGACCGGAGTCGTCGGAGTCGAAGACGACCCACCGGCCGTCGGGTGAGAAGTTCGCCAGATCGCCGTTGAAGCGCGAGCTGGTGAAGCGCCGCGGTTCCTCCTTCCCGGTGGCGTCGATCAGCCACAGGCCGGTCTCGCGTTCCGCGCTGGGGCTGGACCAGCCCAGGATGTGGCGGCCGTCGGCCGACCAGCTCATCGTGCCCAGCGCTCCATCTCCCTCGTAGAGCAGCCGCTCGGGCGCCGAGCCGTCGGCCGGCTTGGTCCAGATGCTCATCCCCTGCCGGCCGACGCGCGAGAACGCGACGGTCTTCCCGTCCGGCGACCAGACCCCGTCGATGTCCGAGGCCTGTTCCATCGTCAGCCGGTTGGACGAGCCGTGCGCCAGGTCGTAGACGCGCAGGTGGCCGCGCCAGTTGCGCGAATCGAAAACCGACGCCAGGACCCGGTCTCCCTGCGGCGAGATCGAGACCGCACCGAAGTGCCCGGGCCCGTCCAGCCGTCCCAGCCGCTGGCCGCGTCGGTCCAGCCAGACCAGCTCGGCGTCGTCCTGGTTCCCCGCCGCCTGGTAGACGATCAGGCCGTTCTGGCTCACCGAGAAGACGCCGAAGGTGAAGCGCGGGTCGAAGCGCACGTCTTGCGCCACCACCACCGGCTCCCCTTCCAGCCGCAGGCGCTCGAGGTCGAAGCGCTGCGCGTAGAGCGTCGCGTCGCGCACGAAGTAGAGCCGGCCCGCGGCGTAGGCCGCCGTCGTCGCGACCTCGACCAGCTTGACGCGGAA
>CAYZDB010000254.1:0-4774 GCA_964476985.1 uncultured Acidobacteriota bacterium
CGGCGCGTCCGTGCGGACCAGCCGCCGCCGCACCAGGAACCACGCCATCGCAGCGACCCAGGCCGCGCCCCAGGCGCGGTCGATCAGGCCGCCCCAGCGGGTGTAGGGCGGCGGGCCGCCGCGCGGCACCGTCACCGGCCGGATCAGCGTCCCCTCCTCCAGCCGGTAGCGCCCGGTCCGCGCGCCGCGCAGGTACTCCTCGACCCGCCCGTCGGGGGCGACGAAGGCCGACGGGCCGGTGTTGCCGACCCGCACCATCCCGACGCGGTTCTCCACCGCGCGCAGGATGTTCACCCCCATCTGGTTGTTCGAGAGGGCCCAGCCCAGCCAGCCCTCCGAGCTGAGGTTGACGAAGAACTCCGCGCCGCGCTGCCGCGCCTCGCGACCCAGTTCGGGGTAGCACGACTCGTAGCAGAGCGGCGTCCAGAAGGTCCACTCGCGGCCGTCCGCCTGCAGCGTGAGCGGGATCGCGCCCGGCCCGGCATAGCCGTTGGGCGCGTTGCGCCAGGCCGAGAGCGTGATCTGCGTCAGCCAGCGCCCCAGCGCCGGGAACTGGCGCTCGAGCCAGGGGAAGCCGCGGCGCTCGGTGAAGGGGAAGAGCACGACCTTGTCATAGCGCCCGGCGCGCTCGCCGGCCGGGTCGATGATCATCGCCGTGTTGGTGGGGCGCTGGCCGTCCGGCCCGAAGTTCTGCGTCCCGAAGAGCACCGGCGTGCCCAGCGTCCGGGCCACCGCCGCGACGTTCTTCTCGTACTCCGGCCAGCGGTCGAGGTTGGCCAGGATCGAGTTCTCCGGCCAGGCGACCAGGTCGGCGGCGCCGCGCGGCACGGTCGCGATCGTCTGCTGGACCGTCCCCGCCAGGACCTGCGGGGTGAGCTGGAACGAGTGCTCCAGCGCCGGCTGGACCACCGCGATCCGCGGTCCCGGCCCCTCCGCCACGCCGCCGATCCGGACCGCGCCGTAGATCCCGAGGAAGGCCACCGCGGCCGCGGCCAGCCCGGCGCCCCAGCGCAGCCGGCGCGCGTCGCCGGGCCGCGGGCCGTCGATCGCCCGCTTCGCGAGATCCGCCAGCAGCCCTGCCGGGATGCTCCAGAGGAAGGTGAGGCCGTAGGAGCCGACCAGGTCGGCGGCCTGGATCAGCACCGGGTAGCCGAACAGGAAGGTCCCCGCCTGGTACATGTTGTAGTTGCCCACCCCGAGGATCGCGCGGGTCCACTCGCCCGCCGCCATCGTCAGCGGCAGGACCACGAACAGCGGCCAGCCGGAAACGCGGTGGAGCGACCAGGCCAGGAGCGACTGGACCACGTAGTGCAGCGTGATCACCGCCGGCAGCAGGGCCAGCGCGATCCAGCCGAACTTCAGCAGCGGCAGGTTGGCGACCCACATGAAGAGCAGCAGCCCCGGCAGGAAGCCGAGCACGGGGGCGCGCCAGCGGTCGATCACCGCCGGCGCCATGAGCACGGTCCAGCCCAGCGCGACCAGCGGACCCAGCGCCTCGTAGCGGGTCGCCGCCAGCAGCACGAGGCCGCCCGCGAGGGAGACGGCGAGGACCTCGGCGAGGCGGCGCAGGCGCGGGAGCGGCGTCGGGCCGGGGCTCGGGGGCATCCGCTCAGGCCTCCCAGCGCCGCAACGCGAGGCACGCGTTCGTGCCGCCGAAGCCGAAGCTGTTGGAGAGCGCCGTGCGGGCCGCGAGCCCGTTGTCCCGCTCGAGCACCAGCTTCAGGTGCGCGCACCGCTCGTCGACCGTGTCGACGTTGATCGAGGGGGCCAGGAAGCCGCCCCGCAGCATCTGGATCGTGTAGATCGCCTCGAGGCTTCCGGCCGCTCCGACGGCGTGGCCGGTGGTCGACTTGGTCGAGGAGATCCAGGGCTGGCGCCCGTCGAAGACCGCCTGCATCGCCGTCGCCTCCGAGGGGTCGCCGGCCGGCGTCGAGGTGCCGTGGGCGTTGACGTAGTCGATGTCTTCCGGGCGCAGCCCCGCGTCGGCGAGCGCCTCGCGCATGACCTCGATCGCCCCGTCGGTCAGCGGCGCCACCATGTCGCTGCCGTCGGAGTTGGCGGCGAAGCCGACGAGCTCGGCCAGGATCGGCGCACCGCGCCGGCGGGCCGCGTCGAGGTCCTCCAGCAGCAGGATCCCCGCGCCGCCGCTGATCACGAAGCCGTCGCGATCGGCGTCGAAGGGGCGCGAGGCGCGCCCGGGCGCGTCGTTGAAGCCGCGCGAGAGCGCGTGCATCGCGTCGAAGGCCGCGGCCCGGGTCCAGTCCAGCTCGTCGGCGGCGCCGGCCAGGATCCGCTCGTAACGGCCGGTGCGGATCAGCAGCGCGGCCAGCGCGATCGCGTGCGAGCCGGTCGAGCAGGCCGACGAGACGCACCAGCTCTCGCCCCGCGCGCCGAGCGCGACGCTGACGTTGGCGGCGGCGGTCGAGGTCATGACCTGCGGGACCGTGAAGGGGCTGACCCGCCGGGTCGACTGGAACTTCTCGAGCCCGGCGGCGCGCGCCTTCTCGGCCTCCTGCTCGACCTGCCGCAGCGCGTTGTAGTTGCGGATCGCCGAGCCGATCCCCGAGCCGATGATCACGGCGACCCGCGTCCCGCGGACCTCGGCCGGATCGATCCCCGCGCCGGTCAGAGCCTCGTGCGTCGCGTAGAGCGCCATCCGCGACATGCTGGTCGCCGACTTCTCGATCTTGCGGGTCAACAGCGGAGAGTCCGGCTCGGCCTCCGGCACGCCCGCGACCTGCGAGGCGAAGCCGATCCCGCCCCATTCCGGCACGAAGCGGACGCCCGAGCGGCCCGACCGGAGGGACTCCTCGATCGCCGCCAGCCCGGTGCCGATCGACGAGACGGCCCCCATTCCGGTCACGACCACCCGTCGCAGCTCCCCCATGCCACCCTCCGCGGCCCCCTGGCCAGGACCCGCATGATACCGACAGATCGCGCGTTCCGGTCCCAAACTGGACAGCCCGGGGGGGCGGTATTAGACTCCCGGCCTCGGGCGTAAAGCCCACGGGCGGCGCCGGACGGCGACCCCCGCAAGGAGTCCCAGATGTCGACCAACCCGACCAAGACCGGCGAAACCGCGAACGTCCCGGCCCCGGGCGGCGAGATGCTCGTGCTGACCCCGGCCGCGGTGAAGAAACTGCTCGGCTACCAGTCCGAGAACCCCGAGTTCCAGGGCAAGTCGTTCCGGATCTTCATCGAGGGCGGCGGATGCTCCGGGTTCCGCTACGGCTTCGGCTTCGACGATGCGTCGGAGGACGACTGGAGCTTCGAGACCGGCGGCCTGACCGTGACCGTCGACCCGATGTCGATGCAGTACCTGCAGGGCGCGACCGTCGACTTCGTCGACGACCTGTCGGGCTCCGGGTTCCTCGTCAAGAACCCGAACGCCAAGACCTCCTGCGGCTGCGGGCACTCCTTCGGCGGCTGAGCCGCCCCCGCGCTGGACATCGCGAGGCCCCCGGGCGATCGCCCGGGGGCCTCGTTTTTTCGGCGGAACCAAGGAAAGGGAGAAGGAACCAGTTCCTCACGCCCCGGCGTGGGCCGGGGCCGGCGCCGCGTGCGCGGCCGCCGCGGGCGCGCCGCTGCCGCTCCAGTCGATCGGCCAGACCGGGACCTCGGCCCAGGCCGGCGCGCCGCGCGCGGCGGCCAGCGCGTGCTGCGCGGCGACCAGCAGCGCCTCGACCTCGGGCCACGGCCCGTTCTCGGGGATGGCGATCCCGGCCATCACCAGGTCGCGCCGCGTCACGCCGGCCTGCGTCGCGAGCACGGTGACCAGGCGCGAGACGGCCGGGCGCGCATCGCGGCAGTGCGGCAACAGGATCGCGACCCGCCGCGCGTCCCAGCGGCCGACCGAGTCCGACCCGCGGATCGCCTGCTTGATCGCGTGGCCGAGCCGGCGGCTCCAGCGATCGGGCTGCGCCACGGCGACCAGCGGGAGCGACTCGGCCAGCTCGATCAGCAGCAGCGTCGCCGCTTCGCGGGCCTCCTCGGCCTCCGCCAGCGCCTGCTCGAGCGTCGCGGTGAAGCCCTTGCGGTTGAGCAGGCCGGTGGCCTGGTCGTAGAGGTCGAGCCGGCGGATCCGGTCGGCCTGCGCGCGCACGTCCCCCTCCCGGCGGGCCAAGCGCGAGCGGATCGACTCCGAGTCCTCGGCCAGCGCCTGCCAGAGGTGCAGCGTGCGAGCCAGGCCCCACGCCGTGAGCACCGCGCCGAGCAGCGCGACGGCGGGGGCGACCCAGGGCTCCAGCCCTTCCGAGAGCCCCAGCACCAGGGCCGCGGCCAGCAGCAGCAGGCCGCCCGCGAGCGCCAGCCGCGCGCTCCACGGCCGGCCCCGGCCGAGCCACAGCACCAGGACGACGCCAGTCAGGAAGGCGACCGCGCCGCCGACGGCGAGCGAGGCACGCTCCGAACCCGGGAACAGGAAAGGAGCCGCCGCGGCGGCGGCTGTGACCGACGCCAGCGGAAGGTACGGACCTCCCCGCAGCCACTTCATCGCTCAGGACTCCACACCCGCATGGTCCCCCGACGGGTCTTACGCAAAGTTCGTGCCCCGGACGGGGTGAACGCAAGCGGAACCGGGCGTTCGGTCCCGGACCGGGCGGAAGGGGGAGGGCGCCGACTCGCGGAGAGGCGGGTGGACGAGGAATGTCGGCGGGTGACGCGGAGGGGCAGCCGCGGGGGGCCGGGGAAGCGGGCGGCCCGGCCGAGGGCGGCGGGGAGGGGAGGGCGCGGGGGGCGGCGGAAGGGCGCGGGGGCAGGCCGGAAGAGGGGGGCC
>CAYZDB010000255.1:0-4762 GCA_964476985.1 uncultured Acidobacteriota bacterium
AAGCTGGAGGCAATCGTCCACCCGCTGGTCGTGGCCGAGAGCCGCGATCGGATGATCGCCGCGGCGCGCGAGACCGGGACCGAGATGGTCGTCTACGACGCCGCGCTGCTGATCGAGACCGAGCGCTACCGCCAGTTCCACCGGCTGGTCGTCGTCTACACCCGCCCCTCGATCCAGCTCCAGCGGATCATGGAGCGCGACAGGACCGGCCCCGACAAGGCCGGGGCGCGGATCCGCTCGCAGATGCCGATCGAGCGCAAGGCCGCGCTGGCCGACTACCTGGTCGACAATTCCGGCCACTGGCAGGAGACCCGCAAGCAGGTCTCGACGCTGATCGACCAGCTGGCCGAAGATGCGCGACTGCTGCGCCAGGGGCTGCCGCTGCCGATCCGGCGCGTCTCCCCCTTCCTGCCGTGACCGCGTGACCGGCCGCCGCCGCGGCCTGCGAGGACCCCGATGAGCCCCTCCCCCGCCACAGCCCCGTCCCGGGCGCGCGCGCTCGCCGCCGGCGCGGCGCTCGTCCTGATCGCCGCGGGGACCGCGCTGCTGGTCGCGGGGTGCCGCAAGGCCGAGCGCACCGGCCCGCCGGTCAAGCCCTACCCGCCGATCGTGGCCCCGCTCCCGCCGGTGGCGACCGTGGCCGACGAGGGGTTCCCGGGCAAGTGGGAGGCCCTCGAGGGGATCGAGCCGGGGATCCGCGCGTTCGTCGTCGGCCCCGCGGCCGGCGACCCGGCGGGCGGCGTCGTGGTCGTGCCCTCGGTCTGGGGGATCTCGCGGGAGGTCCGCGACCTGGCCCGCGCGCTGGCCGCCCGCGGCTTCGCGGTGGTCATGCCCGACCCGCTCGAAGGGGTCGAGGCGACCAGCCGGCTGGGGATGAAGGAACTCGCGGCCGGGATCGTCCCGGCGCGCGTCCAGGAGGCGATCCTGGCCGCGTTGGCGCGACTGCAGCGCGACCTGCCGGGCAAGCCGGTCGCGCTGCTCGCGCTCGGCCAGGCGTCGCCGTGGGCGATCGGGCTGGGCGAGCGGGCGCGTCCCTTCTCGGCGCTGGCCTTCGACACCGCCGCGCTCGGCGAGAGCGAGGTCGCCCAGTTGGCCGCCGCCGGGCGGCCGGTGCTGGCGCTGTTCGGCGACAACAGCTCGACCTACGCGATGGACCGGCGGCTGGCGCTGGACGAGGCCGCCCGGAACGCGGGGCTGGCGCTCCAGCTCTACCCCGTACCCGGCGCGGGGACGGAACTCTTCGACGCCCGGGCCAGCGCCTTCTACGCACCGGCCTACGACGAGGGGCTGGCCCGCCTCGAGACCTTCCTGCGGGAACCGGCCCCCTGACGCGGGGGCCTCAGGCCAGGGACGACTCGATCTCCTGCTCGATCAGCGAGAACTCGGGGACGCGACTGTGCAGCGCGGTCGCCAGCGGCGAACCGCAGCGGTTGGCCAGGTGCCGGACCACCTCGACGACGAACGGGCCGGCGACATCGTAGGGGACTCCCGCCGCGGCGACGCGCTGCTTGATCGCTTCGGCGCCGCGAGCCGCAATCAGCCCGCTCGCCCCGGCGTTGCCGCCGACGACGCTCCAGGCCTCCGGCACCCAGGAGGCCAGGGAGATCCACACCGGCCGGGGCAGACGCCCCCGGATCGACGAGACCAGCGCGACCAGTCCCTGGCTGACGACCTCCTCGTCCAGCCCGAAGCGCTGCGCGAGATCCGCGCGGAGTTCCTGCGCCCGGAACGAACCCGTGATCTTCATGGCCATCCCCCTTGCCGGCCGCGGTCAGTACTCGGCGTAGCGCAGGCCCGGTTCCGGGCGGGCGCCGAGGCCGAGCCGGGCCTGTTCCGGCACGTACTTCAGCTCGAACTTGGGGCCCCACGCCGCGATGGAGATCCAGGCCTCGGCGCCGTAGCGCCGGCGGACGTGGTCGTCGATCACCGCGAAGGCCGTGAACACCTCTTCCACCGTCAGCCCGGCCGACAGGGTGGCGCTCCAGAGGTTCCTGAGCGCGGGGCACCCGGGTGCGATCGACTGCCACGCGGTCATCGGGAACACCGCCAGGGTCCGGACGGTCTCCTCATCGACCTCGCGCAGCAGCACCTTGAGGAGCCGCGAGAAGGCGTCCCGGACGACCGGGGCCGGCCGGCCCACGAGCCGGGTGAGTTCCTCGAGCAGGTCCTCTTGAAGCGGCTGGCCGACCATCGGTGGCTCCTCGGGCCCGGCTCCGGAGCGGGAACTCCTTCGCGGGCTGGCGGACCACCCTTATGCAAAGCGCGTGCTTCGCTCTAAGCTGTTGAAAAGAAAAGGAATGGCGGACGCACCCCCGGGAGGGGCCGTCCGCCAGCGTCCGGTTGCCGGACAGGGTGTCTCGAAGTGTCCGGCCGGATCGGGAAGAAGGAGGGAGCCGGGCCGGAGCTAGTCCGAGGCGAGCAGTTCCTTGGCGGTGAAGAGCGCCTCGACCGCCAGTCCCGCGCCTTCCAGGTTCTCCCGCCCGCCCTCCTGGCGGTCCACGATCGCCACCAGCCCGGCCACGGGCAGACCGGCCTCCTTGCAGGCCTCGACCGCGACCAGCGAGCTGCCCCCGGTCGTGATCACGTCCTCGACGATCACCACCGCGGACCCGGCGGGCGGGGCCCCCTCGATCCGCTGGCCGGTGCCGTGGGCCTTGGCCTCCTTGCGGACGAGGAAGGCGGCCACCGGGGTCCCCTGGAGGTGGGAGACCACGGCGGTCGCGGCCGCGATCGGGTCGGCGCCGAGGCTGAGACCCCCGACCGCCACGGGCTTCCAGCCCCGGCGGGCGATCGCCGCCAGCACCTCGACCCCCACCAGGTAGGCCCCCTCCGGGTGCAGGGTGGTCCGGCGGCAGTCCAGGTAGTAATCCGAGGTCCGGCCCGAGGCGAGCACGAAATGCCCCCTCTTGATCGACTCCCGGCGCAGGATCCCGGCCAGCCGGGCCCTCGATTCGTCGTGATTCGTCATCGTCTCCCCTTTGCCAGTCCGTATCGTTTCGGTGTAATCGTTACGCGGGTTTGCAGCAGCATAGCGCTCCGAAACAGGAAGCCGTACGGGGACCGGCGGTGTATCTTCGCCCGCGGGGCTAGCCGGTTTTCGAACGGGTTGGGGACTGCCTAGAAGCAGGCGGCGGGAGGCCGTCCTGTCGCACGGAGGAAGCCGATCTCATGAGGACTGTTCATCGCAGCATGCTGGCCCTGGCGCTCGCCTGTGCGCTCGCCGTGGCCCCGTCGCTGGCGCTCGCCGCGCCGGCGCTCTCGAGCGCCGTGTCGGGGCGGATCGTGGCCGCCGACCTCAGGACCCCGGCCGCGGGCCTCTCCGTGCAGGCGGTCCCGGACGGTGCCAAGGAGCCGCTCGCCCAGGCCACCACCGATGCCCGGGGCCGGTTCCAGCTCCAGGGGATCCCCGCCGGCCGCTACCTGCTCGTGCTCTACGACGCGCAGGGGGCGCCGCTGGCCGCCGCGCCGATCGTCGCCGAGCAGGCCGCGATGACCGTGACGCTCGCGCTCCCGGCGCCCGGCACGCTCGCTCCCGGACAGACCGAGGGCGAGAAGAAGGACGACGAGAAGAAGGACGAGGCCGCGGCCGCGACGAAGTCCGGCTTCTCCACCTGGGTCTCGAGCCCGGCCGGCGCGACGATCGTCCTGCTGGCCTCGGCGGTGCTGGTCGCGGTCGGCGCCGACCAGCTGACCGACGACGACACCGACACCGACGAGATCTCGGCCAGCCCGGCGGCCCCGTCACGCTGACGCCGACCCCCGCCGCGATCGCTTCCTCCCGCTCCCGGTCCGCCCGCCGCGCCACTGCGCGGCGGGCGGCCCGGGAGCTTCGTCCGGCCCGCAGGCCGGTGTGGCCGCGGCCTTCCCGGGCCCGCGGCGCGGAGTCCCCGAGGATGTTTTCCCGCGCCCGTGCGCGCGCCGCGCTGCTGGCCGCGCTGGTCCTGGCGGCCATCGCTCCGGCAGCGCTGGCCCAGGTCCCGACGCGCGAGGAACCGTTCCCGGTGCTGATCTCGCCGCGCCGCTGGGGACCGCTGCTGGTCCAGCCGCAGCTGGTGCTGGAGAGCATCGGGTACGAGGGAAACGTCTTCCTGACCGCCCCGACCGAGATCAGCGGCCAGGACCCGGTCTCGTCCTTCTACGCGCGGGCCGGCGCCGATCTGACCGGGCAGCTGCAGTTCGGGCCGAACGTCGCGATCACCTTCCACGACCGGGCGATCGGCGAGCTCTATGCCAAGTCCGAGCTGTCGGCGCTGAACCACCTCGACAACGCGGCCGACGGCCAGCTCGACGTGCTGCTCGGCCCGGTCCTGCTGACCGCGGGCTGGGAGTATTCCTCGATCCAGGACACGCCGACGCTCGCCGCCGAAGACAACCTGCCCGACCAGCAGACGCGCATCCGGACCAACGTCCCCAAGGCCGCGCTGCGGCTGTTCCTCTCGCCGCTCTGGGACGTCTCGGCCTCGGCCCGCGAGGTCCGGATCCGCTACAGCAACCCGCAGCGGACCTACACGGTGCTCGTCCCGCGGGACGGCGACCCGAACGTGGTGCTGGCGGCCCCGGTGCCGGTCGACCAGGCACTGGACCGCGACCGGCTGTCCGGCCGCGGCGAGATCGGCTGGCGACCGCGCGGCTCGATCCGCTTCTTCCTGGCCTATGAGCGCGCCGACCTCGACTTCACCTTCAACCAGCTGACCGGGACCTCCTCGGGCAGCGCGTTCGACATCACGGCGCCGCGCGACGCGACCGGCCGGCGCTGGCTGCT
>CAYZDB010000256.1:0-4750 GCA_964476985.1 uncultured Acidobacteriota bacterium
GACCACCGCCACGGGCGAGACGACGTCCGCACCGGGCTTCACGGTGATCGCGTCCGAGAAGAACGCCCAGGCCCCCGACAAGAAGAAGGGCTAGCGCCGCCCGCGCCCGCCCGTCCATCGAGATCATGAATCGAGGAGACGCGTGATGAAGACGATCCGAGTGTTCGCCCCTTCCCTGCTCATTCTCGCCGCTGCCGCGTGGAGCGGCGTCGCGCTGGCCGACACCGCCGAAGCCACCTGCGAGGTCCGCAAGGACGGCGAAACGAAGCAGGGTGCGACCGGCCCCTGCACCTTCTCTCAGCGCCAGGGCTTCGCCTCGATCGACCTGCGCAACGGCGATCGCTACGAGCTGTCCCCTGCCGGCAAGCCCGACCACTTCAAGGACCAGAAAGGGAAGGCGGTGGTCCTGACCGTCAAGGACAACGCCAACATCTACACCTGGGAGGGCGGCAAGAAGATCATCGTGCGCTTCAACGTCGCGACCTCGACCCCGTCCCCCACCCGCGGCGGCGCAGGCGATCCGGTGCCGAGCCTGCAGGACCTCGTGGGCGCGCGCGGCGGCAGTGCCGAAGGCGCGCTGAAGGGGCGCGGCTACACGTGGGTCCGGACCGAGAAGTCCGGGGATGCCTCCTTCGCTTACTGGCGCGAGAATGAGAACGGGCAGTGCATCGTGGTCAAGACCACCGATGGCCGCTACGACGCAATCTCCTACGCCGCCGCGCTCGATTGCCAGGCCGGCGGAAGCTCGGGGAGCTCGAACGACGAGCGGCGCGAGGAGTTCAAGTCCGTCTGCGGCGTGATCGTGAAGGGCGAAAACTACAGCTACCGCTGCACGGTGACCGATTTCTATACCGGAGACCACAAGACCCGCACGATCCTGCAGTACCCCGACCAGAAGATCGAGCTGACCTGGCGGCCGGGCAGCCGCGTCGGACTGCAGTTCGAGGGGATGGTCCCGAAGGAAGCGCGTTACGCGACCGCCGAGGGCGAGACGAACTTCGTGTTCGAGGACAAGACCTACTTCTACTACTCGAACAAGGAGATGGCCCGTAGCGAGTACGACAACTACCGGAACTGACGCCCAGCTCGATACGATTCCGCAAAGACGCAGGAGAATTCGATGAGTCTTACCAGGAGAATCGCGACTGCGATCCTGACCCTCGTCCTGGCCGCGTGGAGCGGCGCCGCGCTGGCCGACACCGCGGTAGCGATGTGCGAGATGCGCAAGGACGGAGAAAACAAGCAGGGGGCGACCGGCCCCTGCACCTTCTCGCAGAGCCAGGGCTATGTCTCGATCGACCTGCGCAACGGCGATCGGATCGAGCTGAGCCCGACCGGCCGGCCCGACCACTTCAAGGACCAGAAGGGCAAGTCGGTCGTCCTCACCGTTTCGGGAAACAGCAACGAGTACAAGTGGGACGGCAAGAAGCTGATCGTGCGCTGGACCGCCGGATCGGGCGCGTCCTCCGGCTCCGGACACGGCTCCGGGCACGGCTCCGGACACGGGGACACGCCGCACGCCCTGCGGGACCTGGTCGGCGCGCGCGCCGGATCGGCCGAGGAGCAGGTGCGCGACCGGGGCTACACCTACCGCAACACCGAGACCTCCGGCAACACCAAGTACAGCAACTGGCGCGAGAACTCGACGGGACGCTGCGTTTTGATCCGCACCGAGGACGGGCGCTACGCCGCGATCTCCTATGTGACCGAGATCGACTGCGAGAAGGGCGGCTCGGAGTACGGCGGCGGCGGAAACAGGCACGTCGACGGGCAGTGGGATCCGATCCCGTGCCGGTTCACCGGGGAGCGGAAGACCTGCCACGCCTACACTTCCTTCTCCCAGGCCGGGACCGGCATCGAGGTCAAGTTCCCCGACGGCTTCGTCCGCAAGTTCGTCTACGACGGCGGCAACTTCCGCAGCAACGACGGCCTGACCTGGAAGTCCCGGAAGCAGGGCGGCACCTACTTCGTGTCCAACGACAACCAGGAAGAGTTCGAGATTCCCGCGAGCTGGTTCCGGTAGCCACGGCCGGGCCGCTGATCGGCACCCTCGGAGGAATGACGTGATGTTCCGACAGAAGGCAGCTCTCCTGGGGCTCGGTCTCGCCCTGTCGCTCGGCGCCGCCACTGCGGCCCGCGCAGCGGACGACATCCGGACCGAGCGGGTCCACTTCAAGCCCGGCGCGAGCAGCGCGGTCGTCGAGGGCTCGATCAAGGGGTACGCCATCGTCGATTACGTCGTCAACGCGCGCGAAGGCCAGCAGATGAACGCCAGCCTGGCCACGAAGCACGGGGCGACCTACTTCAACATCCTGGCCCCGGGCGAGACCGAAGTCGCGATGTTCAACGGCTCGACGAGCGAGAACCAGTTCGAAGGAACGCTTCCGAAGAGCGGCGACTACAAGCTCCGCGTCTACATGATGCGCTCGGCGGCGCGCCGCGAGGAGACCGCGAACTACCGGCTGGAGATCGCCATCACCGGCGGCGGCGCGCATGGCTCGGCGCCGAAGGGCGACGCCAAGGTGCCCGGTACCGACTTCCACGCCACCGGGAAGATCCCCTGCTCGATGGGCGGCGGGCAGCCGACCGGCTCCTGCGACTTCGGCGTGACCCGCGAGGGAGCCGGCAGCGGCATGGTCACGGTGACCAGGCCCGATGGCCGCAAGCGCGTGATCTTCTTCCAGAAGGGCCAGGCCACCGGCTACGACAAGAGCCAGGCCGACACGGGGGAGTTCCGCGCCAGCCGGCAGGGCGACCTGACGATCGTCCAGATCGGCGGCGAGCGCTACGAGATCCCCGACGCCGTGATCCAGGGCGGCTGACGTCCGCGCCGGCGGCGCGGCCGGCGCAAAACCGGGAGAGCCGGGGGGCTGGCGTGCCCTCCGGCCCCCGGCCCCCTATAATCGCCCGTTTCCCGGGGCCTTCCGTCCCGGACGGGGCCGCTCCCGCATGATTGCCAGCCGGATCCGCAACTTCAGCATCATCGCGCACATCGACCACGGGAAGACGACCCTCTCGGACCGTCTCCTGGAGCGGACCGGCGCGCTCGAGCAGCGCGAGATGGTGGAACAGACGCTCGACTCGATGGACCTCGAGCGGGAGCGCGGGATCACGATCAAGGCCCACGCGGTCGTCCTGCGCTACGTCGCCGCCGACGGCACCGAGTACCGCCTCAACCTGATCGACACGCCGGGGCATGTCGACTTCTCCTACGAGGTCTCGCGCTCGCTCGCCGCCTGCGAGGGGGCGCTGCTGGTGATCGACGCGGCGCAGGGGGTCGAGGCCCAGACCCTGGCCAACGCCTACCTCGCGGTCGAGAACGACCTGCACATCATCCCGGTCGTCAACAAGATCGACCTGCCGTCGGCCGACCCCGACAAGGTCCTTGAGCAGATGGAAGAGGTGATCGGCCTGCCGCGCGACGAGGCGATCCTGGCCTCGGCCAAGGCCGGGATCGGGATCGACGAGATCCTGCAGTCGATCGTCGACCACGTGCCGCCGCCCAAGGGCGATCCCGACGCGCCGCTCAAGGCGATGATCTTCGACTCCTGGTACGACAGCTACCGGGGCGTCTACGTCCTGGTCCGCGTGATCGACGGCACGCTGCGCCCCAAGACCAAGGTCCGGCTGATGGCGACCGGACGCGACTACGAGATCGAGGACATCGGCATCTTCACGCCGAAGAGCAGGCCCGTGGAATCGCTGTCCGTCGGCGAGGTCGGCTGGGTGATCGCCGGGATCAAGGACGTCCACGAGATCAAGATCGGCGACACGCTGACCGAGTCGAAGCGCCCGACCGAGACGCCGTTCCCCGGCTTCCGCGAGATCAAGCCGATGGTCTTCGCTGGGCTCTACACCAGCGACGCGGCCCAGTACTCCGAGCTGCGCGACGCGCTCGACAAGCTGCGGCTCAACGACGCCTCGTTCACCTTCGAGCCCGAGGTCTCGGACGCGCTGGGGTTCGGCTTCCGGCTGGGGTTCCTGGGCCTGCTGCACATGGAGATCATCCAGTCGCGGCTGGAGCGCGAGTTCGACCTGGACCTGGTCACGACCGCGCCGTCCGTGCCGTACCGCGTGATGCTCAACTCCGGCGAGTACCTCGAGATCAACTCGCCCGCCAAGCTGCCGCGCCCGACCGACTACGAGTGGATCGAGGAGCCCTACATCCGGGCCACGGTCCTGACCCCGCACGAGTACGTCGGCCCGCTGCTCAAGCTGATGGAGGAGCGCCGTGGCCACCAGGTGACGCTCAAGTACGTCGGCCCGCAGCGGGTCCTGCTGGAGTACGACCTGCCGCTGTCCGAGGTCGTGACCGACTTCTACGACAAGCTCAAGTCGGGCTCGCGCGGCTACGCCAGCTACGACTACGAGATCACCGGCTGGCGGCGCTCGGAACTCGAGAAGCTGGACATTCTCGTCAACGGGAGCTCCGTCGACGCGCTGTCGGTCATCATCCACCGCGACCACGCCTTCCACCGCGGCCAGGCGCTGGCGATCAAGCTCAAGGAGCTGATCCCGCGCCAGCAGTTCGAGGTCGCGATCCAGGCCGCGATCGGCAGCCGCATCGTCGCCCGCACCAACGTCAAGGCGATCCGCAAGAACGTCCTGGCCAAGTGCTACGGCGGCGACATCACGCGCAAGCGCAAGCTGCTGGAGAAGCAGAAGGAAGGCAAGAAGCGGATGAAGCAGGTCGGCTCGGTGAACATCCCGCAGGAAGCGTTCCTGGCGGCGCTGAAGCTGGGGGATTGAG
>CAYZDB010000257.1:0-4682 GCA_964476985.1 uncultured Acidobacteriota bacterium
GCCCCGGCCTGCGGCGTGCGCCACTCGGGCACGAGCAGGATCGACGGCCCGCAGTCCAGCGTCCACGCGCCGAGGTCGAGCGACTCCCCCTCGCCCAGCGCGTAGACCCCCGCGCGCTCCGGGTCCTCGGTCCCCGGGGCGAAGGTCCAGCGGTCGAACCCCTCCGGGCGCAGCGCGATCGCGAAGCGGCCGGCCGGCAGCGGCCCCGCGACCAACCGGTCGAGCTGCGGCCCGCCCAGCGGCAGCCCGTCGCGCGTCGTCACCGCCTGCAGCGCGCCGACCGGCAGCGCGCTCCGCCAGGCCGCATCGGCGTGCGGTTCGAGCAGCGCGACCGAGGCGCGCATCGGCACCTTGCCGCCGTCGTCGCAGGCCAGCCGCAGCTCGATCGTGGTCGCCGGCCGGACGCGGATCGCCAGCGCGACCTGCCCGCTCTCGGGCACCTCGATCACGGTCTCGGGCGCGGTCTCGTGCTCCGCCACGACGACTGCAGCAGTCCAGCGGGCCGAGTCGGCGCCCGTGATCGCGGGCCGGACCCGCCAGCGCCCCGCGCGCACCCCTTCCAGCGTGGCGCGGCCGGTGGCGTCGGTCACGGCGCGGCGGTGGACCTGGGCCGTTCGCCACTTCGAGGCGGGGGAGGCCGCCTTCGTCAGCGGCGCACCGGTCTCCGCGTCGAGCGTCACCTCCACCCCGCGGAAGGCCTTTCCGTCCGGCCCCGTGGCCGCGATCGCGAGGGCCGCGCGCCGCGCGAGCGTCAACGCCACGAGGCCCCGCCGCAGCCCCAGGTCGAGCTGGCCGTCGCCGTACACCGGGTGCGCGGCGACGGCGATGAGTTCCCGGCGCGGCACGCGGAGGAAGGCGGTGATGCCCTCGCGTCCGAAGCTCTGGACGAGCGCCAGCGGCTCCGCGCTCTCAGGGGGGCCCGCGTCGCGGGCGAACAGCTCGACCGTGGCGCCGCCCACCGGCTCGCCCTCCGCCGTGACGACCTTTACGGACAACCTGTCCGTCTCCTCCTCGTCGCGCACCCGCAGCTCGAAGTCGAAGCTCCCGACCGCTCCGCCGCGGCACTCGAAGGAGGCGGAGGGTGGCAGGGAATCGAGCAGCCGCTCTCCCTCGGGCGCGATCGTCCAACTCCCGTCGGCCACCCGCCCCGACCAGCCGCCCGACTCGGCGATCGGGAAGCAGACGTGGTCCGGCTGCTGCTCCCCGGCGGCGAGCGCCGCCGCGAGCCTGGGCCCGGGCGCGACGAGCCGCGCGCAGATCGCGGCGGGCGGGTTCTTGCCGACGTTCCAGCGCGTTTGGCCGGAGATCCTGCAGCCCGACCCGTAGCGCAGCCGGAGGTCGTGCGCGCGTCCCCCCGCGGTGACCTCGAACTCGGCGGTCGGGCCCGGCGCCAAGACGCCGTCGAGTTCGAGCGCTTCGAAGATCGCGCCGTCCTGGCCCGTCGCGGTGACGGTCCAGCGGCCGGGCGGGACGATCCGCCGGGATTCCCGCGAGGTGCAGGCCGCGAACGCGAACTCGCCCCGCCCCGCTTGCTCGACCAGCCGGATCGACGCGCACGCGTGGGACGACTCGCCGGTTTCGACCGTGACGACCAGGCGATCCCCGCGTGGCAGCACGAGCGTCAACTCGGCGCGCGCGCGCTCGTCGGGCAGGGTGAAGACTTCGTCGCCGGAAGGTGGGGCGAGCAGCCAGCGCTCCTCGAGCCCCGCGCCGGGAAAGACGACGCGGTAGACCCCGGGAACGAGGCCAGCGACCAGCGCGCGCCCCGCGAGGTCGGTGGTCGCGGAGGGCGGCCGCGCCGGGCTCGACGGAACGGCAGCCGCCCCGGGCACGGGTCCGACCCGCAGCAGGCTGAGCGCCACGCCCGGCAGCTCGCCCCCGTCGCCGTCCACGACGCGCACGGCAAGCTCGGCGGAACGGGCAGCGGGGACGGCACCGCACGCGACGAGCGCCGCGAGCAAGAAGACGGCCCCGCGGATCGGCGCGCGCGACCACGCCATGAACGCCCCCTTCCACGCGGTGCGCGGAGCGGGGACAGGGTACTACGCGGTCGCTCCCGCCCGCAGCCGCGCCAGCGACTGCTTGACCAGCGCCTTGAGCGTCTCGAAGACGCCGACGCCGGTCGTGGCGATCGCCTCGAAGACCGGCTCCTGGCGGACGCGCAGCACGGCCTCCAGCTCCTCGCGCGGCATCGCGGTCGGCAGGTCGCGCTTGTTGAGCTGCAGGACGTAGGGGATCGTCCAGAAGTCGATCCCGTTTTCCTTGAGGTGCTCCTGCAGGTTGCGCAGCGACTCGATGTTGGCGTCGTAGCGCGCGGCCTGCGAGTCGGCGACGAAGACGACGCCGTCGGCCCCCTTGACGATCAGCTTGCGCGAGGCGTCGTAGAAGATCTGCCCCGGAACGGTGTAGAGCTGGAAGCGGATGTTGAAGCCGCGGATCTGGCCCAGGTTGAGCGGCAGGAGGTCGAAGAACAGGGTCCTTTCGGCCTCGGTCGCCAGCGAGACCAGCTTCCCCTTGGCCTCGGGGCTGGACTGGGCGTAGATCCACTGCAGGTTGGTGGTCTTCCCGCACAGCCCGGGTCCGTAGTAGACGAGCTTGCAGGTGATCTCGCGGCTGGCGTAGTTGATGAACGGCATGACTAGAACCCGTCCTTGAACAGGTTGTCGATGTCTTCGTCGGTGATCTCGCCCAGCGGCGCGAAGGCGTCGCCGGCGTCGATCCCGCGCTTGCTCTTCTCGATCACCTCGAGGATCACGTCCTCCATGTCGGGGGTGACCTGCCGCACGCGCAGCCGGACCAGGCCCAGCGACGAGCGCTCGTTGAAGGCGACGACCAGGATCCCGATCTCGCCGACCGCGGACATGTAGACGTGGTCGCGGTCCCCCTCGTGGTACATCGAGAGGAAGCGCTGCTCGCCGATCATCCGGGCCAGCCCTTCGGTGGCCGCCACGTTGCCGGCGGCGAGCGAGGCCAGCGCCGTCTTGTCGAGCCCCTCCATCCCGCCCGACCAGCTGATCGGCTGGCCGTTGCGGTCGATCAGGGCCACGAACTCCGCGTTGGACTCCCGGAGCAGGCGGTCCGCGAGGCGGCTGATCTTGCGGTGCTCCTCCTCGCGGAGGATCAGGTCGGTCCCCTGCATTCGGTGGTCCTCGGGCCGGTCGCGCGAGCCGTCCGCCGGCGTTCGTTGTGGTCCGCGGCGTTCGGATCGGGCACGCGCAGCACCGGGACGGAATGTATGTCCCCCGGGGCCCCGGCGTCCAGATCCGTCAGTCGAACCCCTGCCGCCCCTCCAGCGCGCGGGCCAGGGTGGCCTGGTCGACGAACTCGAGTTCCCCCCCGACGGGGAGCCCGGTCGCGGGGCGAGTAACCCGGATGCCGGACGGGACGATCAGCCGGGCCAGGTAGTGGGCGGTCGCCTCCCCCTCGACGGTCGGGTTGGTGGCGACGATCACCTCGCGGACCTCGCCCGCCGCCAGCCGGGCCAGCAGGGGCTCGATCGCGAGGTCGCCCGGGCCGACCCCGCGCAGCGGCGAGATCGCCCCGCCCAGCACGTGGTAGACGCCGCGGAAGACCGCGGTCCGCTCGAGCGCGGCCAGGTTCTCGGCCAGCTCGACGACGCACAGCACGGTCCGGTCGCGGCGGGTGTCGGCGCAGACCGGGCACAACTCCGCGCCGGCGATGTTGCCGCAGACGGTGCAGGGGGAGAGGGCCTCGGGCAGCGCGGCGATCGCCTCGGCCAGCGCGCGGACGTCGCCGGCCGGCGCCCCCGCGAGGTGAAAGGCGATGCGCTGCGCCCCGCGGCGGCCGATCCCCGGCAGGCGGAGCAGGCGCGCGACGAGGCGCTCGAGCGGCTCGGGGAGGTCGGCCACGGGGGTCGCCGGCGCGCCGCGGCTAGAAGCCGAAGCCGGGCGGGAGCCCCATCATCCCCGCCAGCGCCGACATCTTCTTCTGGACCTCGGCGTCGACCACGCGCTGCGCGTCGTTGACGGCGGCCAGCACCAGGTCGGCGACCATCGCCGGGTCGGGATCCTCGAGCGCCTCCGGCGCGATCGTCAGCTCGATCAGGTTGCGGTTGCCGTCGCAGACGGCGCGGATCACTCCGCCGCCCGAGGTGCCGGTGCAGCGCAGCGCGGCGATCTCCTCCTGCATCTTCTCCTGCGCGCGCTGCGCGTCCTTCAGCATCTTGTTGATGTTCGGCTTCACGGGGCCCTCCTGTCGTCGGGTCTACGCCGGCGGACCGCCGCCGTCGTCCAGCGGCTGGCCGTCGAGCAGCACGGCGCCGAAGCGCTCGAAGATCTCCTTCACGACCGGGTCGCGCCGCGCGGCGTCCAGCGCCTGGGCGCGGGTCGAGCGCGTGGTCCCGGCGGCGGGGGCGCCGGCGGGGGCGGCCGCGCCGTTGCCGGCGACGAGGACCTCAACGCCGGCCGGTGCGCTGCCGAGCACGCGGCGGGCCGCTTCCAGCAGCGCCTCGCGCGCCGCGGGCTGCGCGAAGCGGTCCTTCCAGATCCGCTTCTCGGGGCGCAGCTCGAGGACCAGCGTGCCCCGCGCGTCGAGCCGCGCGTCGCCGAGCGCGCCGAGGTAGTTGGCGAGCGCCGGGCTGATGGCGGCGAGTTCGTCGCCCAGCGGGCCGAGCAGGCCGCCGGCGGGCGCGGCGGGCGGGGCGGGAGCGGCGGCGGCGGGGC
>CAYZDB010000258.1:0-4680 GCA_964476985.1 uncultured Acidobacteriota bacterium
GCTCATCCAGTCGGGCATGAAGATCGTGACCGGGTGGCCGAGCGCGCGGCCGATCGCGGCGAAGGAGATGCCCGTGTTGCCGGAGGTGGCCTCGACGATCCGCTCCCCCGCCGCGAGGCAGCCGTCGGTGTAGGCCCGGCGCAGGATGTGCAGCGCCATCCGGTCCTTGATGCTGCCGGTCATGTTCAGGTGCTCGGCCTTGGCGAAGATCCGCCGGGTTCGGCCGCGGAAGCGGAAGGCGATCTCGAGCAGCGGGGTGTTTCCGACCAGGTGGCCGATCGCCTGGAGGCGGCGGGCGACGGGGGCGGGGGCGGCGATCGCGGCGGGCGGGGTCGCCGCGGCGAGGGGCGCGCCCCCGGTCGGCGACGCGGGCGCGGCGGGGCTCGGAGAGGAGTGCGGCAGCGGGTCCACGGTCCGGAGAGGATAGCGCAGCGCGCCGAGTGTTCACGCGGAACGCGCGGCCGGACGCGGCGTCTGCCGGGTTGGTCCTCCCCGCGGCCGCGGCCGAACAGGGGCGAACGGCGGGTCCGGCCCGCGGCACCTTACAAGCGAGTTACTACTCTTCTCTCTCGTCTAATGTTCCCCGAAACCCCCTTGCCTGACGGGCCTTTCGCAGTACACTCCCTCCGCCAGCAAGGGAGATGACCTCAATGAAGACGTACACCGATCCGCGTGTTGAGACCCTGGACGCCCGCCAGCTTCTCGAAGCCCTCGGCCCGGCCCATTGCGGCTACGGCCCGACGGAGCCGGGCGGACCGAACGAGCTGATGCCGCTTCCGGGTGGCACCGGCAGGCCCAACGGGAACATCGTGATCCGCGGCCGCGGCTAGGCTCCACGCCTCTGCGTTTTCGGATCCTCGACACCAACGTCGAACTGGACGGGCCCGACGACCTCGTCGGGCCCGTTTCATTTGCGTACCACCGTTTCCTCGCCGAGCCGCCGTCCCGTGATGCGGCGCACGCGGCCGGCACCCCGCCCTCCATCAATGGCCGTCCCGTCCCGCTCGTCTCCGGGGCCGACTCGCTGACGCAGGTCTACCAGGAGTTCCTGGCGACGATTCAGCGCGAGATCCGCGGCTACGCGCTGCTGCACGGCGCGAGCCTGGTCGGGCCCGACGGGCGCGTCACGCTGATCTCGGCACCGGGCGGCCACGGAAAGACGACGCTGACGCTCGCGCTGGCCGCCCGGGGCTGGGGCGTCCTGTCGGACGACTACTCGCCGCTCGAACTGCGCACCGGGCTGATCCACCCCTACCCGCGCACCGCGGCGGTGGCCCTGCAGGGGGGTGCGCAGCTTCCCGAGTCCTTCCTCCGGCTCGCCGCACAAGCGGACCGGCCGCGTCTCTTCGGCAAGGCGCTGATCGACTTCGGCGAGGCGCTGGGCGAGAAGGCCGTGATCAAGGAGCCTCGGCCGCTGGGCCGCGTGGTGCTGATCGCGGCCGACCTCGACCGGGCCGACCCGCTCGGCGCCCCGCCGCCGGAGCGGATGACGATCGGGGCCCCGATGGCCGAGGCCGGGCGGCTCGAGGGGCGGCTGATCGAAGTCCCAGGAGTCCGGGTGGTCGGTCGGGTCGAAGGGCCCGAGCTGGCCAGCTGGGCGCTGGACGTCGACTACGGGCTGGGGACCGCCGCCGCGCTGTCCGAGGTCCTCGACGACCCGGCGATCCGGTTCATCGAGCGCGACCGCGGGGAGCGGCCCGACTTCTCGCGCCCGCCCGAGGCCCGGGCGATCCGGCGCCACGAGGCGGCCCTGTTGCTGGGCCGCGAGCTGCTCAACCGACGCGGCGGCGACCGCGCGCTGGCCGGCCGGCCGGGCGGCCTGGTCGGCCTGGTCTTCGATCTTGCCGGAGGGCTGGCGAGCGCCTCATGTTGGCTCGTGAGACCCGGCCCGCTCGATCAGACGGTGGAGCTGATCGCCGGGCTCGACCCCGAGGACGCCCGATGACCCGCACGTACGCCGACGACTTCCGGCCGCGGCCCCACCCGCAGGTGACCGGCCGCGACCTCCGCGACGAGTACGTCCTGCTCGGCAGCGCCGGCGACCAGATGCACGTGCTCAACGACACCGCGCGCGAGATCTTCCTGCTCTGCGACGGGACCCGGACGCTGGAGCAGATCGCGGCCGCCCTGCGCGCCACGTACGACGTCACGCCGGAGAAGGCGCGCGCGGACGTCCTGCGCGTGATCGCCGAGCTGGACGAGAAGGGCGTGCTCGCCGCGCCCTGAGCGCCGCCTACCGGGCGGTGCCGTCGGTGGGGTCGGCCGCCGGCGCCTTGTCGTAGCCGCGGTAGTAGCTCCCGTAGTACGACTCGGTGTCCAGCACGCTCTTGGTCGCCGCGTTGAGCACCGTCCCCAGCACGCGGGTCGAGTGGACGTGCTCCAGTGCGGCCTGGTACATCGCCTTCGGCGTGTGCTGAGCCCGGACGACCATCAGGATCCCGTCCGACATCCCGCCCAGCACGTCGGCGTCCGTGAACGGCCCGATCGGCGAGGTGTCGATGATGATCCGGTCGTACCGGACCCGCAGCGACTTGAACAGCTCGGGGCAGGCCGGTGTCGAGAGCACCCGCAGCGGGTCGTCCACCGGGGCGCCCGAGGGCAGGATGTCGAGCACGCACCCCTCGGGACGCACCAGCAGGTTGGCGACCGGCTCGCCCCGCTCGACCGCCTGGACCAGGCCGCTCTGCGGCCGCGGCAGCAGCATCCGGTCGATCGTCGGGCGGCGCAGGTCGGCGTCGATCAGCAGCACGCGCGTCCCCGGCGTGGCCGAGAGCGCGAGCGCGAGGTTGGCGGCGACGAAGGTCTTGCCGTCCCCCGGGACCGGGCTGGTCACGACGATCACGCGGGCGGCCGCGTTCTCGCCGTTGGAGAGCACGTTCTTGAGCCGCCGGAACTGCTCGGCCCAGATCGAACGGCCGCCGCCGAGCGCGACGAGCGGCTCGGTCGAGCGCCAGTGGACGCTGCCGTTGACGGACTCGGACTTGCGGAAGGTCAGCTCGGTCTCGGACACGGCGGTCTCACGATCCCAGGGTGAAGAGCGCAGCCGCGGCGAGCACGGCCACTCCGACGATCGACGTCGCGGCGTTCAGGGAGAGGAATCGCTGGCGAGCCCGCTGGGCTTCGCGGGTCGGGGCCACGCTGATCGAGGCCAGGACCGGGGTGCTGCCGAGCAGCTCGAGCCCGGCCGAGGAGGCGACCCGCGGCGCGAGCAGGCCGGACGCCAGGAGCGGTCCGACCAGCGCCAGGAGGCCCAGCCCCAGGCCGCCCAGCAGGATCCGCTGCTGGTTGGGCCGGACCGGCCGGAACGGGGCCACGGCCCGCTCGATGATCTCGAACTGCGACGTCTTGCGCGCCTCTTCGACCTTGGCGGAACCCTTGGCCTCCTCGGCCTTGGACTGCAGGTCGCGGTAGCGCGCCGCCAGCACGTCGTAGCCGCGGGTCAGCTCGGCCAGCTGCTGTTCGACCCGCGGGGCGGCCTCGACCCGCACCTGGTAGCCGACGATCTCCCCCGCGATCTTCTCGCGCTCGATCCGCAGCCGGTCGATCTCCTGCTGGGTCGCGTCGATGTCCAGCCGCAGCTGCTCGGGGGTCACGCCGAGCGGCAGGACCGGCGGGGGCGGCGCGGACGTGTCCCGCACCGGCTGCGCGGCGACCTCGGCCTCGAGCCGCGTGATGTCGCGCTCCTTGGCGCGGACCAGCGGGTGCTCGTCGGTGTAGCGGTCCTTCAGCGCCGCCAGTTCGCGGCGGGCCTGCGCCAGCTGGCGGGCCGGGGAGTCGGCCGGCTCGGGTGGCACGACGACCGCGCCCGCGGGCGCGCTGGCGAAGGCCGCGAGCTGCTTCTGCAGCAGCTGCAGGCGGTCCTCGGCGGCGCCCAGCGTGCGCTCGGTGTTGTCCAGCGCGGCCTGCCGGGAGGCCATCATCGTCATGTTGGCGTTGAGGTGGTCGCCCAGCTCGTAGACGTGGCGGGCCCGGAAGGCCGCGATCGCACGCTCCTGGGCTTCCAGTTCCTTCTTGGTCGCATCCGCCAGGCCCTGGATCGTGCCGGCGGTGGAGCCGGCCTGGTCGGCGCGCAGCCGCGCGTTGTCGTCGATGTAGAGGTCGGCCAGGTAGTTGGCGACGCGGGCAGCCCGCTCCGGGTCGGTGTCGGTGTAGCTCAGCGCGAAGAGCGCGGTCCCGTCCCGCTCGCTGTACTGCAGCAGGGGGGAGCGGAAGCTCGCCCGGATCCGCCCGAAGAGGATCTTCTGGGCCTGCGGGTCGGCAGGCAGGGTGTAGATCTCCTCCGCCACCCGCTGGACCAGCGACTCCCCCAGGGAGGGCTCGCTCATCGCGATCACCGAGGCGCCGGTCCCCTCCGGGACCGCCGACCGCATGTAGTTCAGGGGGATCTGCGGCGGGGTGATCAGGATCTTGGCGGCAGCTTCGTACTCCTTCGGAAGCTTGTGGTAGACGAAGAGACCCCCCGCCAGCCCCAGGCACAGCCCGAGGACCGGCAGTCCCCACCACCGGGCCAGCCGCTCGAGGAGTTCGACGATGGCCACCGACCCGGGACTGCGGCTCAAGAGGGGCTCCCGCGGCCCGGGGAAGGCCCGGGCACACCGTTGAAGATTGTCCCGGAAGGGGTTGACGCGCAAAGGGTAGGGGGTGGACGGGGGCGGGGGGGGCGTTATCCTCGGGGCCGGC
>CAYZDB010000259.1:0-4667 GCA_964476985.1 uncultured Acidobacteriota bacterium
CCATGTGGCAGGCCACGCAATCGAGGTCCTTGTGGACCGACTGGGCCAGTCGCTTGGCGTCGACCGTGACCTGGATCGGCCGGCCCTTGCGGGACCCGGTCATTCCCGGCTCGCTGTGGCACGACAGGCAGGTGTCGTTGTCCTGGGCCGGCACCGGCGCCGCGCCGGCGAGCAGCGCGAACAGGACGACCGATCCGAGACGAAGGAGGAGGTTCTGACCCATGCTGTCCTCTGAGGCTGCGACCAAACCGGAGCGGCTTATCTCCCTAGCAGGCCGAGACAGGGACAGATCGTACCGTTCGCCCGAATGAGAGTCAACTAATAGGTAAGACACGCGCTTGGAGATCGACTAAACGATTTGATTGCAGTTGTTTAGCGCGTGCTCCCGGCCGGAGTGGGGCGGTTCCAGGCGACCGGCAACCGGACCACGCCGCGGCGGATCAGGCGCCTCAGGACCCGGATCGTCTCGACTTCCCGCATCGGCGCGATCTCGACGATGTCGGACACGCTCCAGTGCCCGTCGAGCCGCGACAGCAGGAAGAACTCCTCCGGCCGCAGCGGTTCGGAAACCAGTTCCTCGAGCGGCCGCGCCAGCGAGGGGATCGCCTCGGCCGGGAACTCCTCGGCGTAGACCCGGCCCAGGAAGAGCCCCTCGGCCTCGCGCCGGACGTCCGCCGCCTCGCCGTCGTGCTGGACCGAGAGGTCGCCCAGCAGCGTCAGCGCGGCTTCGGCGTCGCCGCGGGCGAGACGCTCCCGCGCGGCGACGACTCGCGCCGCCCCGGTCAGGCCGGCCAGCTCCGCGTCCGGCGCGTCGCCGGTCACCAGCGGCAGCGACGGCCCCTCGAGCGAGACGATCGTCACCAGGTTGGCGCGGAAGGCCTCGTAGAGGAACTTCTTGACCGGGAACGGGGAGGCGTGCAGGCCGAACGCGATCTCGTCCATCGTGCGGCGGCCGTCGAGCGACTCGAGGATCCGGCGCGCCAGCGGGTGGTCCGCGATCTCCCGGGGGGCCAGCGCCGGGGTGCGGGACAGCACGACCCGGCCGTCGGGGAAGATCTCGCGGATCCGCTGCATTTCGTCGTGGCGGTGGACGCCGCGCAGCAGCACGTGGTCGACCGGCAGCGAGATCAGCACGACCTTCGGCCCCGGCCTCGCCCCCGGCTCGAACAGGAAATCGGCGTCCTCCCACTCGAAGAGCGAGTAGACGATTTCTTCCGTGCGCTCGGCCAGCGCGCGCAGCAGGTCGTCCTTGGCCACGAACCCGAGCCGGACCAGGACCTGTCCGATGAACTCGGTGCCGTCCCGCCGCGCCAGCAGCCCGGCCCGCAGCTGCTCCTCGTTGAGCTTGCCGCGCGCGACCAGGACGTGTCCGAGCATCTCGGTCGGCTCGTTGGAGGCCGCCCCGACGATCGTGCCGTCCTGGATGTACAGCTCCTTCGCCGTCGTCGCGCGACGGAAGTCGAACCGCCCGGTCTTCTGCGCGCTTGCCGCCCACTGCAGAAGATCGGCCAGCCCCATGGTCGACAAGGCGCCGGACAGGCTCATCGCGTATCCCGGGGGCGCTTCAAGGCCCGCAGCGACAGTAGGTTCCCGCGGCCGCCGCGGCAAGCGAGCGGTCAGAGGACGATTGGGAACACGAGGGATTCCCCCGCGGTCAGCCCCAGCCGGGCCGCGGCGCTCCCCTGGTCCAGCGCCAGCTCGAGGTAGCCCGAGGAGCCCCAGAGCAGGAAGACCTCCCCGGGTGGCGCCTCGCTGAAGGTGGCGTGGACCGCCAGCGGGCCCGTCCTCCCCGGCCAGCCGAGCGCCCGCTCCCCGACTCCGCAGCGCGCGAGCGCGGCCCGGGTCAGGTTGGTCGCGACGTTCCCGAAGCGGTCGACGTGCAGCACCGCGGCGAGCAGCCGGGCCCCGTCCCGCCGCGGGGAGGCGAGCGGGAGGCGGACCGGGTCGGTCACTTCCGGGCCGACGGCGGACAGCGCCGCCCCTCCGGCCAGGCGGCCGGCGACGGGGGCGAACAGGTCGCGGCCGTGGAAGGTCGGGTGAGCGTCCGTCAGCCCGAGCCGGCCGGCGTCGATGGCCCGGATCTCCTCGACTTCGAGCCGGTCGTAGACCGCGGTGAAGAGCCCGTTGTCGGGGCCGACGAAGAGGCTGCCGCCCGCGGCGAAGGCGAGCGCGCGGCGCGGGCCGCCCACGCCCGGGTCGACCACCGCCAGGTGGACGGTGCCGGGAGGAAACCAGGGCGCCGCCGCGCCGAGCAGGTAGGCCCCGGCCAGCCGGTCGTACGGCGGCAGGTCGTGGCCGAGATCGATCAGCTGGGCTCCCGGGCAGGCCGAGAGGAGCGCCCCGCGCAGCGCGCCCAGGTACGGGTCGCGCGTGCCGAAGTCGGTGGTCAGGGTGATCAGCGGCGATCGCGGAGACATGCGCGGGTTTGAACCTCCAGCGGTTTCCTTCATCATGCCGCGGAACCGCCCCCCTCGTGCCGTCCTGCCGGAGACCCCCTCGATGCGAAGCGTGAGCGCGCCGCGTGCCGTGATCGTCGCGTCCGTCCTGGCCGCGGCGGCCGGTGCGGCGTTCGGGCAGGGCGAGGACCTCGTCCCGGGCCGCCCCGAGCTGGTTCGTCCGGTGCACGCGGTCGGGCTGGTCCTGGCGGAGGGCTCCCCCCCGGACGCCACGGCCGCCGCGCTCGCGCCGCCCCCGGTTCGCGGCGAGATCTCCACACCCGGCCGGGCCTGGGGGGCGGTGCGGATCCGCTGGGCCGACGCGGAGCCCGCCCCGGGGGCGATCGACCTGGCGCGCTGGGAGCCGCTGGTCCTCGCGCTGGCCCGTGCCGGCCAGCCGGTCGTCGTCGTCGTCGAAGCGGGGCACCCCGCCTATGGCTCGTTCGGTCCCGCCGGGTTCGTGCCGCCCGCGGGAGGGGCCGGCGACGGAGCCGCGCTCGAGGCCTACCGCCGCGGCTGGAACCGGCTGCTGCGGGAGCTGGCCCGGCGCTGGTCGGGCCGCCTCGCGGCGGTCGCGATCGACGGGGCGCTGCCCGGCGCGGGGGCGCCGGAGGCGGAGCGGCTGGCGGCGTACGAGATCAAGTCGGCGGCGGTCACGATCACCGCCGAGTCGCCGTCGAGCGGGTTCTGGATCCGCGCGCGCGACGCCGGCGAGTCGGCGCTGGTCGTCGCGGCCTTCGCGGCCGCGCAGGACCTCGTCCCCTACGTCGACGGGATGCTCTTCGCGACGGGTGCCGGGGAGGACCCCGGCAGCCGTGCGCGGGAGGAACGCCGGCGCTGGGTCGAGGTCGAGGCCGCGGCGACGCTGGCCTTCGAGGCCGCGCTCGCACCCGGCCTGGAGGGCGCGCCGCGCGAGGACGCCGCGCTCGCGCGCGCGGCCGAACTGCTCGGCGGCGGGGCCGACCTGGCGCTGCTCGAACTTCCCGGCCCGGCCCCGACCGGCGGTGCGCCCGCCGGGGCGCGCAGCCTGGCGGCCTTCGCGGCGCTGGTCGGCCCGTCGTACGGGCTGGCGCCCCGCGAGGGGCGCGGGATCGACTGGGCCGCCCCCGCGCAGGGGGTCGCCTGGTCCTACTACTTCGACGAGGAGCGCTTCCGCGAGGTCGTGGCTTTTTGGGCGGCGCCGGGAGAGGCGACGCCGGGAGAGGCGACGCTCCGGGTCGAACGCACCCTGCGCCGCGAGATCACCCTGTTCGACCCCCTCGGCCGGATGGCCACCCCGCCGCGCCTCGAGCCGCAGCCCGACGGGACGGTCCTCGTGACGGTCCCGCTGGCGCCGCGGCCGCTCCTGCTCGCGATCCAGCGCGAGAAGACCTCGCCCGGCGGCGTCGGCCTCGACGCGACCGAGATGGAGACGCGCAGCCGGCGCACCGTCACGGCCGAGGAGATCATCGCCGCGCACCAGCGCTTCCGCGCCTTCCAGGACGACCGCCTGCGGAGCGTCCGGCGCCCCGGACAGATCAGCTTCCGCGCCCGCGTCGGCGCCGCGACCGGGTCGATCGACCTCTCGGTCCGGGCCGACCAGTTCTGGGAGCCGGCGACCGGTGCCGAGTGGGTGATCCTCGACACCTACTTCAACGGCGTGAAGCTCAACTGGAACAAGTTCCCCGAGCTGCCGTTCCTGAGCCGCGAGAAGATCGTCGCCGCGCCGCTCGACCTGAACCTCGACCGGCGTTACGCCTACGAGTACGAGGGGGTCGAGGCGATCGACGGCCGGCCCGCGTGGCGGCTGCGTTTCGAGCCGCTGGCCGAAACGGTCTCGCTCTACCGCGGCACGGCCTGGATCGACCAGCGGACCGCCGCGCTGCTCCAGGTCCGGCTGCGCTTCACGAAGACCGAGCCGCCGATCATCTCGGACGAGGAAACCCAGTCCTACGCCCCCTACGAGGGCCCCGACGGGACGGCGCTGTGGCTGCCGAAGCGGCTCGACGGGCAGCAGATCTACACGATCGCCGGGGCCAACGTCGTGGTCCTGCGCGAGATCGACTTCGGCGCCCCGACGATCAACGACCCCGGGTTCGCGGCCGCGCGGGAGCAGGTCTACGCCTCCGACCGCCAGATGCTTCGCGACACCGACACCGGCTACAAGTGGCTGTCGAAGAACGAGGCGGGCGAGCGGGCGGTGCTGGAGAAGGGCGACCCGACCCAGTGGTTCGCGGTCGCCGGCGCGCTGCG